>JAAZLU010000111.1 GCA_012799165.1 Clostridiales bacterium | reverse complement strand
GTTCGGGGCTTTGGATGCGAACCTGAAGGTCGTTGAAAAGGACTGCGGCGTCGAGATAGTCTGCCGCGGAGGTGATATAATAATAAGCGGAGAGGAGCCCGAAAGGGCTGCAGCCGCGCTCGAGGAGATGTTTGCGCTCGTGAGGGAGGATCAGGCGCTCGACGAGCAGAAGGTGAATTACATCCTCGAACTTTCAAGGGACGGGATATCATATGTAAAGAGCAGCATATCTAAGGATGTGGTCTGCTTTACGCACAAGGGAAAGCCGATAAAGGCGAAGACCATAGGGCAGAAGAAATATATCGACGCTGTCGCAAAAAACGACATCGTCTTTGGCATAGGACCGGCGGGCACGGGGAAGACCTACCTGGCGGTTGCGGTGGCTATAAATTCGCTTAAAAACAAGGAAGTTGAAAAGATAATACTCGCGAGGCCTGCCGTCGAAGCGGGCGAAAGGTTGGGGTTTTTGCCGGGGGATCTTCAGGAGAAGGTAGACCCTTATCTGCGGCCTCTCTACGATGCGCTCTACGAGATGCTGGGAAGGGAAGCCGCCCTGAGGCTCAAGGAGCGGGAGATAATAGAGGTGGTGCCTCTTGCGTATATGAGGGGGCGGACACTCGACAACAGCTTCATCATCCTGGATGAGGCTCAGAACTCCACGAAGGAGCAGATGAAGATGTTTCTCACCCGCATGGGTTTCGGCAGCAAAGTTATAGTCACCGGCGATATAACGCAGGTGGATCTGCCGCGCGGAAAGCGCTCGGGGCTTATAGATGCGATGCATATCTTGAAGGGGATAGAAGGAATAGCCTTCTGTAAGCTCAGCGACAGGGATGTAGTGCGGCACCCCATGGTTCGCAAGATAGTGAATGCCTACGACAATTATATAAGGCAGCACCCCGAGTGGTCGGAGGATTAGATGTACATATATTTCGACAACGAGGGTGTTGTAGACAAGAGGACAGAAGAGCTGATGTATGCGGCTGCAGCCCTCTGCGCGAAGGAGGAGGAGCTCGACGAGCGCAGACTCAGTCTGAGCGTGTCTTTTGTGGATTATGAGGAGATACGCGGACTCAACGATCGATACAGGGGTAGGGACGAGGGCACCGATGTGCTTTCATTCCCGCAGTTCGATCCCTATGCATATATGCAGGGCTGGGGAGAAGTCTCCCTCGGAGATGTGGTGATATGCCGCGAGCAGGCCGAAAAGCAGGCCGAGGAATACGGCCACAGCTTCGAGAGAGAACTCATATATTTATTCGTGCACAGTTGTTTTCATCTTCTGGGCTACGACCATGAGGATGAAGATGAAAAGAAACTGATGCGCGAAAAGGAGGAGCGGGTGATGAATCTGCTCGATATACGGAGGTAATAGATGACGGACAGGGAATTATTTCGCCTCTCCGTGAAGGCCGCCGAGAATGCATATGCACCCTATTCGGGATTCAAGGTCGGTGCGGCTTTGCTGACTAAGGATGGTAGGGTCTTTACCGGGTGCAATGTTGAGAACTCTTCATACGGGGCGACTATATGCGCGGAGCGCGGCGCGATGATGAAGGCTATTTCGGAGGGTTGCAGAAATTTTGAGGCGATTGCGATTTCCGGAAACGGTGGAAGCAGTTGGCCTTGCGGGATATGCAGGCAGTTTATGTTTGAGTTTTCAGAAGATCTTAGAATTATAAGCGGAGACGGTGAGGATGCGCTCAAGGTGCACAGTTTAAGTGAGCTGCTCCCGGAGGGATTTAGACTATGAAGAGCGGATTTATCGGAATTATTGGAAGGCCAAATGTGGGAAAATCCACACTTCTAAACGCTATAATGGGAGAAAAGATTGCCATTACCACGGACAAGCCTCAGACGACGAGAAACACGATAAGAGGCATATATACGAGGAAGGAGGACGGTGAACCCGTCGCGCAGATGTGCTTCATCGATACTCCGGGCATTCATAAGCCCAAGAACAGGCTCGGAAGCTACATGACGGAGATCGCTCTCAATACCTTGAGGGAGGTTGACGTAGTATTGTTTATGGTCGACTCCGAATATGAGGGTGAGGGTAGCGGCGATGATTACATTTTAGATATGCTCAAAAGCACTCACACTCCGAAGATGCTCGTAATAAATAAGATGGATAAGATAGAGCCTGACGCCTTTGAAAGGATATACAAGTTTTATGAGGGTTTAAAGGTCTTCGATTCCATCGTGGGTACAGACTCCAAGAAAGGTGAGAATGTCGATGTGGTGGTGAGCGAGCTGGAAAATCTTTTGGCTGAAGGGCCGATGTACTTCCCCGAGGATATGCTCACCGACAAGCCCGAGCGCTTTTTGGTCGCGGAGATAATCAGAGAGAAGGCGTTGCTTTACCTGAATGACGAGGTTCCCCACGGGGTGGCGGTCGAAATAGAGAAGTTTGAGGAGCTGCCGGAGATTACCAATATTTCCGCCCTCATCTATTGCGAGAAGGAATCGCACAAGAAGATAATAATCGGAGCTGGCGGCAGGAAGCTCAAGGGCATAGGAAAGTCCGCGAGGCTGGAGATAGAGGCGATGCTCGGCGCGAAGGTGTTTTTGGAGCTCTTCGTCAAGGTCAAGAAGGACTGGCGCCGCAGCGACCGCATGATAGGCAACTTCGGGTATACACCTTCCTGGAAGACGGATTTTCGCAGGTAGCGGAAATGATGGAAGCCGGACATGATAACGGATACCGAGGCCCTCGTACTTAGACAGATAAAGACGGCCTCAAATAGAAGGATGATAGTGCTGCTTACGCAGAGGTTCGGAAAAGTCAGCGCCGGAACCTCTATATCAGAGCGGGGCAGAACGAAGGCGGCGCTTGCAATCAGGCCCTTTTGCTACGGACGCTACGAGCTCTATAAATCCCGAGGAAGTTACAATATCAACAGCGCGCAGACTATTCAGAGCTTCTTCGGAATAGGCGGGGATGTGGATAAATATATGTATGCCTCCTACGCTTTGGAGCTGGCGGATAAACTGCTCCCGGAGGAGCAACCGGCCCCGGCGATGCTGAATTTGCTCAGGGATTTGCTCGGGATGCTCGACGAACGAAAGAGCGCTTACGGGACCCTCGTCGCAGCTTTTCAGGTAAGGGCTTTGCAGATTTCCGGAAATGCACCGGTGCTATCAAATTGCGTGCGCTGCGGAGCGAAAGAAAACCTGACACATTTTTGCATAAAGGACGGCGGCTGCGTGTGCGAAAACTGCGCGCGGGAGGCTTCACATGAAGGAGGCGTTGAGCCCTTGGACGAAGAGATGTTGCCGGCGATGCAATTTATGCAGCAGAGGCCGATCAGGGCTCTCGAAGGGATAGGACTTACACCGGAGAACGAGAGCTCGATGAGCCGCCTGCTCAGATCCTATATCGCTTATCACTTGGGGGTAGAGAATCTCAAGAGTGAAGAGTTTTTAAAGCAGTAAGACAGTTAAAGTTAAAACAAGAAGAGGAAAGGTTTAGACCGGAAAGGGGACAAATGGAAATTACACTGGAAAAAATTGAATTGGTAAAGGACAGAACGGGCGTCGGATACAGAGAGGCTAAGGAAGCTCTTGAAAAGACCGGCGGGAATGTCGTGGATGCCATCATACTCATCGAAGACAGCATAGACGAGGCCGGAAAGGACTCTTCGACGGCTGCGGGACCGATACTTGACAGCATCAAGGAAGCCATTCGCAAGGGCAACGTCAACAAGATTGTCGTAAAGAAGAACGACGAAATTGTTCTCAATCTGCCCGTGAACATCGGAATAATCGGCACAGTTTTCTTCCCTTGGGCAGCGATTGCTGCTAGCATCGTGGCTCTGGGCACCAGCTGCAATGTCGAGCTGGTTAAGGAAGACGGAAGCGTTGTCGATGTCTCAAAGAAGGCTGCCGAAATTTACGAGGATGTAAAGGACAAGGGCAGCGAAATCTATGAGGATGTGAAGGACAAGGGAGAGGACTTTTTCGAGGCCGCCAAGGACAAGGGAGAGGAAATATTCGAGGCCGCCAAGGATAAAGGCGGTGAGATCTTCGAAGCTGCCAAGGATAAGGGCGGTGAAATCTTTGAGGCTGCCAAGGGTAAAGGCGGGGAGCTCTTTGAAGCCGCCAAGGACAAAGGCGAAGAACTGATAGACGCCG
>JAAZLU010000110.1 GCA_012799165.1 Clostridiales bacterium | reverse complement strand
CGGAGCTCCGCCGTATGTTGAATAGTCGAAGTCCTTTTTCAGGCTCTTGAGCTTAGCGGCGAAAGGAAGCGCAGCGAACTTTGATGTCAGACTCTCAGTCATCTTCTCCTTGATGAGCTTCAGGATGTTCCACGCGACGCCCTCCGTCAGCTTAAGAACTATATTGCCCGTATAACCGTCGCAGACCAATACATCGGCCTCCGTCTTGGGAATATCCCTGGCTTCGATATTTCCTATAAAATTGACGGCGCTGTTTTCAAGGAGCATAAAACTGTCCTTGAGCAGGGCCGTGCCTTTATTTCTTTCCGTTCCTATATTTATGAGCCCCACCTTGGGATTTTTCACTCCGAAGGCACTGCTCATGTATATGCTCCCCATGTAAGCAAAGCCGAGAAGATTCGAGGGTTTGCATTCCGCATTGGCTCCGGAGTCCACGAGCAGTGCAAAGCGGCCCTTTCTGCCTAGGAGCGGATATGCCGACACTATCGCGGGACGCTCTATGCCTTCGATACGGCCTAGATACAGCAGCGCCGCACTCATGAGTGCGCCCGTATTTCCGGCTGAGAGCATCGCATCGGCCTGCCCGTCTCTGACCATGTTTATGCACTTGACGATGGAGGAATCCCTCTTATGCCTGACCGCCCTTACCGGGCTCTCATCGCTGTCTATCACCTCGCGGGCATCCAAAATAATGATGTTGCCATCGGGCTTGAATTTCAACTTTTCGAATTCGGCCCGAATGGCCTCCTCTCTTCCGACGAGCACAATCTCAGCATCCGCCCGATCGAGTGCCTCCACGCAGCCCTTAACAATTTCTGCAGGGGCAAAGTCGCCGCCCATGGCGTCAACAGCTATCCTCATGCGTTCTCCCTTCCGCCCTTCGCGGCGAGCTTAAGCTCCACATCCAATATTCTGCCCAGAGTCTTTTCCAACATATCCGCGTAATCCGTGAGTTTATTTCTCTCGTTTTGAACCACCTTCTCGGGGGCCTTGGAGACGAAGGCTTCATTTTGAAGCTTTTTCTCCGTTCGCGCCAGCTCCTCCCTCAGGCGATCTCTTTCCTTAGTCAGCCTCGCATATTCCGCCTCGTAGTCGATCAGCTCGTCCGCGGGGATAAATATCTCGCATCCGGGAAGCGCTGCGGACATGGTGTCCTCAGGAACTTCGCTCCTCGACTCTACGAAACTTATCTCGGATATATTCGCAAGGTCCATCACATAGCGGGCACCCTTTTCCGCAATCCCTCTGTCGCGGCCCGCAGCCAGTACAATCGCCCCGAACTTTTTTGAAGGCGGGGCTCCGGCCTCGTGCCTTATATTTCTTATCGCCTTGGTCATCTCCATGGCTCTGTCGAGAATTTCTTCGTCTTCGGGGAAGCTGAGCTCAGCTTTGTGCTCCGGCCAGCTCTCCGCTATCAACATCTGCGCTTCACCCTCTTCCTTGGGAAGGAAGCTCCATATCTCCTCAGTTACAAAGGGAATGAAGGGATGAAGTAGCCTGAGTATATCCTTGAGGAAATGCGTAAGGCAGTATCTGGCGCTGCGCTTTCTGGCTTCATCCTCTCCGTAGAGGCCGGACTTTACAATCTCTATATACCAGTCACAGAATATCCCCCAGCTCAGCTCGTAAATCTTATGGGCCGCCAGAGCGAATTCGAATTTCTCCATATTCGCCGTCACATCCCCGATCGTTTCGTTGAGCAGCGAAAGCATCCAGCGATCCTCGGGAAGGAGTTTCAAATCCTCCTCGCTCGCCGTCGGAAGGAAGTTTCCGTCCTCGTCCTGAAGATTCATTATCACAAAGCGCGAGGCGTTCCATAGCTTGTTTACGAAGTTCCTTGCGCCTTCCACCTTTTCAGGCTGATACCTTATATCGCTACCCGGAGAGATGCCGGAAAGTAGCATAAAGCGCAGCGCATCCGCGCCGTAGCTGTCTATAACCTGGAGCGGATCTATACCATTTCCGAGCGACTTGGACATCTTGCGTCCCTGAGCATCGCGAACGAGTCCGTGTATCAACACATGGGAAAATGGAGTCTCATCCATAACTTCCACGCCCGAAAATATCATCCTCGCGACCCAGAAAAATATTATATCGTAACCGGTTACTAGGACATCCGTCGGGTAATAATATTTCAGATCCTCCGTCTCCTCGGGCCACCCAAGGGTCGAGAAGGGCCAGAGAGCAGAGGAGAACCAAGTATCGAGCACATCCTCGTCCTGCGTAAAGCTGCTCGCGCCGCAATCGGGGCAAATCTTCGGGGCTTCCTCAGCGACGACGATTTGCCTGCATTCATCGCAATAGTAGGCGGGTATCCTATGACCCCACCAGAGCTGGCGCGAAATGCACCAATCCTTTATATCCTCCATCCAATGGAAATAAGTCTTCTCGAATCTGTCCGGGACGAAGCAGGTATTGCCGTTCCTGACGACCTCCATCGCAGGCTCCGCAAGGGGCTTCATATTTACGAACCACTGCTCGGAAATACGAGGCTCAACTACGGTGTCGCAGCGATAGCACTCCCCGGTCGGTATGACTACATCCTCAGTCTTCACGAGGTAGCCGGCAGCCTCAAGATCGGCAGCCCAAACCTTCCTGCACTCGTATCGGTCAAGCCCTGCATACTTTCCGCAGAGCTCGGTCATACGGCCCTTTTCGTCTATGCATTCGATAGCTTCAAGTCCGTGGCGCAGACCCACTTCGAAGTCGTTTG
>JAAZLU010000109.1 GCA_012799165.1 Clostridiales bacterium | reverse complement strand
GCCGTGAAGCCCACAGATCGCTGTGTGGACGGAACCCTCGGGGGAGGGGGACATGCGGCCGGGATATGCGAAAGGCTGAGCGAAGAAGGGGTATTCATCGGTATAGACAGAGATGAGCAAGCGCTAGAGGCTGCAGGCGCCAGACTGGAATCCTTTAACTGCGAAAAGCATCTGCTGCACGGTAACTATGCAGACCTAAAACTGCTTCTTACTGAGATCGGAATTGACAAGATAGACTGCGCGCTGCTCGATCTGGGTGTTTCGTCATTTCAGCTCGACGAAGCTAAAAGGGGTTTTTCATATATGAACGACGCTCCTCTGGACATGCGTATGAATGTACAGGATGCGCTCACAGCCGAAGATATAGTGAATGGCTACAGCGAGGAGGAGCTTGCAAGGATAATAAGGGACTACGGCGAGGAGCGCTGGGCGGCGAGAATAGCGAAATTCATAGTCGCAGCGAGGCAAAACAAGCGCATCGAAAGCAGCTTCGAGCTGGTGGAGATAATAAAGGCGGCCATTCCCGCCAAAGCAAGAAGGGAGGGGCCTCATCCCGCTAAGCGCACATTCCAGGCACTTCGCATAGAGGTCAACGACGAGCTGGGGCAGCTCGCAGGCGCCTTGACGGATTTCATGGACATCTTGGCTCCGGGAGGCAGGTTGGCGGTAATAAGCTTTCACTCACTTGAGGACAGGATAGTGAAGGAGGCCTTCAACAAGAGACTTAATCCGTGTATGTGTCCGTCGGGCTTACCGCTCTGTGTGTGCGGCAAGGTCGCGGACATCAGGAAGATTACTCGCAGGCCCGTGGTGGCGAGCGAAGAGGAACTCTCGGAGAATCCGAGGAGCAGGAGCGCAAAGCTCAGAGTGGTGGAGAAGATAGGAAATGACTAAGGTAGATAAGGGTTACAAAGCAAAGATAGTTTTTGGAATCATATTTATTTTTGTGCTGCTCATTTCCTTTATCGGAATCACCGCGTATAATTCGAAGATACAATACGAGATAAACACGATGAATGCGGCGATATCGGAGGAGCAGAGGGAGGTGCAGGATCTTCAGCTGCAAATAAAGAGGGCGGCCAATATCACCAATCTCGAGAGCAGGGCCTTCGAGCTCGGTCTGGTATACCCGGAGTTCGATCGAATCGTCTACCTGCATCCGGATGCGGACAACATAGAGGACTTCGCGCTCGCGCTAAAGGAGTCTGCCTATAACTGATGACAGAACGGCGCGTCCCTAAACGGTACGCGCTGATTTTTATTTGCGGGATATGAAGAGGGCAAAGACCGAGAACAGGCACAGGTTCAGAATTATGTTTGTATTTGCGCTGACTGCAGCGCTTTTTGCAATTCTGGCGGGCAGGCTCGGTTGGCATATGATAATAAAGGGCGAGGAGTATGCGGATTTGGCCCGAAGGCAGCAAACCTTAGATACGACGATACCTGCAACCCGCGGCAAGATTGTCGACAGCAAGGGCAACGAGCTTGCGATAAGTGCCACCACTAATACCGTTTGGATAAGGCCCGAGAGCGTCAAAAACAACGGTGAAACCCCCGAAGAACGCGAGTTGAACACCCAGCTTGAGGCGAAGGCTCTGGCGGAAGTTCTCTCCATGAGCTATGAGAAGGTCATGGAGGTTATAGATTCCGATAAAAGGCTGCTCAAGCTTGCAAAAAACGTCGATGACGAGACCGCGGAGAAAATACGCCAGCAAGCCTTTCCGGGCGTTGAGATAAGTGTAGACGCCAAGAGATACTATCCCCTCGGCGCATTCGCTTCTCATATTCTGGGAAGCACCACCGACGATAATGTCGGACTTTCTGGCATCGAATTGGAATACAACGGTCAGCTCTCCGGGCTCGACGGGCGTTGGATTAAAAACAAGGACATAAGAAAAAACACCCTCGCCTACGGCAGGGACAGCTATTTCGGTGCGGAAGACGGTTATACGGTCAAGCTTACACTGGATCAGAACATACAGTATATAGCTATGCAGGAGATAGCGGCCTGTAAGGAGCGCACTCAATCCAAAAAGGTTTCCTGCTTGATAATGGATCCTAAGACCTTCGCGATACTCGCCTGTGCTCAGACCGGTGAATACGACCCCAACGACCCGAGAAAGCCTCTTGAGGAGGATGCCGAGGCCTTTGCGAATTTCAGCGATGAAGAAAAACTGATATATTGGAATCAGCAGTGCAGAAATTCTCTAATAAACGATACATATGAACCGGGTTCGACATTTAAACTTCTGACTGCGGCCATCGCGCTCGACGAGGCGGTTACATATCCCGGTGAAAAGTTCACCTGCAACGGCAAGATACAGGTCGCCGACTGGGAGATTAAATGCTGGTACTATCCTCGCAAACACGGAGTGCAGACGCTTTCGGAGGCGGTTCAGAACTCCTGCAACCCCGTGATGGTTGAGCTCTCCCGGCGCATAGGTCTGACGAAGTATTACGAGGGACTCGACGCCTTCGGTGTGACCGAGAGGACCGGTGTCGATTTCCCCGGAGAGGGAAGCAATATACTTCAGCCAAAGAGCACGGCGGGCCCCGTTGGGCTTGCGACAATGTCTTACGGGCAAGGTATAGCCGTGACCCCTATCTCGCTTCTTTCGTCCGTATGTTCGATGGCGAACAAGGGCTACCTTATGCAGCCGCATTTTGTTTCGGAGCTCTTAGATTCGGAAGGAAACAGTGTTCTGAAGGTAGAACCTGAAATTAAAAGCCGGAGCATCTCCGAACAGACCGCAAGCGATATGCTCTCAATAATGGAGGAAGCGCTTCTCATAACAGGTGGCGGGAGGCTCAAAGTCCCGGGATATAGGATAGGGGGAAAGACGGGAACTGCGAACAAGCCTGAAGGCGGCGGATATTCGGAGACGGATGTATATGGTTCCTTTATAGGGGTAGCGCCGGTCGATGATCCTAAATTTTGCATACTCGTAATCTGCGATACTCCCAAGGGAGTGCTGTACGGAAGTTTGACCGCCGGGCCCTGTGCAATAAATATCATGGAAAGGGTTCTTCATTACATGGGCATCGCTCCTGAGTACAGCGAGGAAGAGCTCAAGGCCCTCAATAAGTCGAGGATTAAAGTGCCGAACCTCGTCGGAAAGGATGCCGAGGAAGCGATGGGCTTGCTGGAGGCTCAGGGACTTTCCGCTCAGCTGTCGCCTGCCATTGAGACTAGCGATTCGCTATTGATTGTCGACCAGTTCCCCAAGCCCGGAACGGAAGTGTCCGAGGGCTATGAAGTAACACTTTATTATGAAATCTTGTCGAATCCTGAGGATGAAATAACCTCGGATATCGTCGAGGGAGACGGAGGAGAGTAATGAAGGCTACAGATGTGAAATTTCTGGCGCGCGCGGCGGGGGCTTCGCTGAGGGGAAACGCGGATGCCGTCGCTTTCGGTGTAAAGATAGACTCAAGAGAGTGTTCAAGCGGAGACATGTTTGTCTGCGTAATAGGCGAGAGAGACGATGGTCATAAGTATACCATGGACGCCTATGAGCGCGGGTGCAGAATATTTTTAATGTCCGATGAGTGGAGAGCCGTGGAGCTGATAGAACGCGATCCCGAGGCCACGGTGATGTTGGTCGAAGACAGCGCCGAAGGATTTAAGCGTATGGCGGCAGCCTATATAGAACGATTCCCGCTGCGCAAAGTGGCGATTACGGGGAGCGTAGGAAAGACTTCCACTAAGAGCTATACTGCGGCGATTCTTGCTGAGCGCTACAATGTGGTGAGTTCTCAAAAAAACTTAAACACTCATTTGGGTATTTGCCTCACATGCTTTCAGGCGGACGAAACCACTGAGATTGCGGTATTCGAGATGGGTATGGATAGACCGGGAGAGATCGGGGAATATGTGGATTGGGTATTTCCGGAGACGGGAGTAATCACATATAT
>JAAZLU010000108.1 GCA_012799165.1 Clostridiales bacterium | reverse complement strand
CGCTGCCATGAAACAGCTTAGAATCATCAAATCTGACCTTGGGATGATGTTGGCCCCAACACACGCCGTCATCATCTGCTTGGGTGGTGGCGAAATTCATAGCGACAGACGGAACCCTGCTGCTGATAAACGCAAAATCTTCGCTTCCTGGGCCAATTTTGGCTCCATTGGCAATCATACTTATAGAAGCGGCCATATCCCCCAAAAGTTCTTTAGTATACCTGAAAGCATCTGCTGAAACTGCGTCGTCTACGATCATTGGTGGACAATGCTTGACGAACTCAACCTTCACCTCGCAGCGGTATGCTTTGCCGATGTTCTCGGCAATCTCGGTCACGCGGGCCATCAGCATCTTTTCTACTTCTTCACTGCCGCTGCGTATGGTTCCTTCCATTACCGCTTCATCCGCGATAATATTGGGAGCTCCTTCTGCGCGAAATACACCGGTGGTTATCACACCAAAGGCTGTGGAGGCCAGTTCGCGGCTGTGAATCTCTGCCAAACCTATATGAATATGAGCAGCTGCAGTGATCGGATCGATGGCCATCTCGGGCATGGAACCGTGACCACCTTTGCCTTTCACGGTAATTTTGTATTGATCGCAGGAGGCCATGCCGTAACCACCTTCTATTACCAACATCAAACCTGAGGGTAGAGGTAGACCGCTCAAGGAGTGAATCATCATGGCCGCATCGACCTTGGGATTTTCAAGAATTCCCGCATCGATCATGACTTTGGCACCCAGTGCGATTTCTTCACCGGGTTGGAACATCAGTTTTACGGTACCCTGAATCTCATCTTCCATATCCTTTAACAATTTTGCCGCGCCCAACAACATGGCTGTGTGGGTATCATGTCCACAGGCATGCATTTTGCCGGGGTGTTCGGAGCGAAAGTCTACATTTGCCTGCTCCTCGATTGGAAGAGCATCCATATCAGCCCGGAGCAGAAAGCACTTGCCGGGATTTTTGCCTCCAACAATTGCCACGATGCCACCCTCGCCGCAATCTTGAGGTTCATAACCCATTTCTTCGAGCTTGGACCATACAAAGGATTTTGTAAACACCATGTCCAAACCCAGTTCAGGATGTTTGTGTAGCTCGCGACGATTTGCCTGAATCTCCGGCTGAATCGCTTTCGCCGCTTTTAATAGTTCCTGTGCTTTCATTTTTCAATTCCTCTCATTAATAACCCTCTCTCTCGAAGAAAACATAATCTCGCGTAATCCGCCCTCGATATCCGCGAGGAAACTCTATTAACTTTCCACTTCTTCTCCCCCGAGCCGCAGCGAGAAGGCTGTTTATATGGGCAGAGGCGATATCCTCCACAAGCCCCGCCTTAAAAAACATAATCTTTATGACCCTCTTTGCTATGGCGGCATCCATAGCGGCGAGCTCCCTGACGGGGAAGCGCCCCTCATAATCCTCGCAGGCCTTCTGCGCCAGTGCCTCTAAAAAGCTGTCGTCTTCTCTTGCCGACTCGGCCAGCCTCGCTAGAGTCTCCTTTATGTTAGGATTATAGTCCGCCTCGATCAAAGGGATTAGCTGCATCCTCAGCTTGTTTCTCGTGTATGCCGGATCCGCGTTCGTATAGTCCCAGCGAGGCGAGAGTCCCTTCTTCTCGCAGTATTTTTCTATCTCGCTCCTCGGCGTATCCAAGAGCGGGCGTATAAGGCCGTCCTCGCGCACATATTCCATGGCCGCAATCCCGTGAACCCCCGTCCCCCTTATTATCCTCATAAGCACCGTCTCCGCCTGATCGTCCTTATTATGGGCAAGAGCGGTGAGCACCCTCGCACCATCGATCGGCGCGACGCTCCTCTCCAGCTCCGCCTTATGGGCGACCAGAGCCTCGTGCCTGGCCTTGCGCCCCGCCTCCTCGGGAGATATCCCTTCCTTCTCCGCCTTGGCATAGACATCGCACTCGACGACCTTGAGGGGCACATTCAGTTCCTCACATATGTCTTCGAGGAATTCGACATCTCGAGTGGCTCCTTCGCCGCGCATCAGGTGGTTCATATGGAGCGCACGCAGGGTAAAGTCAAAACTTCTCTGAAAGGCGTGCAATATATTCAAGAGGCACAGCGAATCGGGGCCGCCGGAAATTCCGAGCACCACGATGTCGCCGCGCCTTATCATATTGCAGTCTTTAATTGTCTTCCTTACCCTAAGTTCCGCATTCATTGTCTAAATTAAAATTTAAGATTTTGTAGTCTTTATTAACTTAAAGTTCGGGCTCGCAGGTAATATTGAAAGTCTCACAAACCTTTTCGTTTTACAATCCTAAACTTTATCCTCGTATTCTATACCGAAGAAGTCCAAAGCATTTCGGAAGGTCGCTTCGGCTATCTCCTCCGCATCCACCCCTCTTACCTGAGCGATCTTCTCCGCCACGAGCCTTATATAAGTGGGATTGTTAATCTTTCCCCTGTAAGGGACAGGCGCCATATAGGGGCAGTCGGTCTCGAGCATCAGATTCTCCAGAGGGATGCTCCGCGCAACCTCCACGGGCCTTCTGGCATTCTTAAATGTGACCGCACCGCCCAGACTTATATTCGCACCGAGCTTAACATATTCCTTCGCCATCTCCGCGCTTCCCGAATAGCAATGAATCTGCACGCGATTTTTACCCATAACTCCGCTCGCTTTAAGCGTATCGAAGCACTCCTGATCCGCATCGCGGGAATGTATCACAATAGGACAGCCCAGCTCCTTGGCCACAGCGAGCTGCGCGGAAAACCAATAGCGCTGAACATCTCTGGGGGAATTGTCTCGGTAAAAATCCAGCCCTATCTCGCCGAGCGCAACCACTCCGGGATGCGTCTTTACGAGTTCTGCAATCCTCTCCAGTTGCTTTTCGCTAAAATCTTTAGCATCGTGAGGATGGCAGCCGACGGCAGCATAGACCATGCCCGGATATTTTTCCGCAAGTGCCGCGCCGGCCTGCGAGCTCGCAAAATCCCAGCCGACCTCGACACATATCTTTACATCCGAAGCGGCGATCTGCGCCATCAGTCTGTCTCTGAATTTATCGAAAGCGCGGTCGCATAGATGGGTATGTGTATCGAAGAGTCTCATCGCCGGCGCACCTAGCCTATCTTCGCCGAGGCAACATCGGCCGGAGCCTTCATAATCTCGTCCAGCTCATCTAGCTCCTTGTCCACATCGAGCCTCGGAAACAGTATTTCGCCCTTGCAAACTTTCCGGCCTTGCAGCATATCAAAATGCTCGGCGTCATTCCACACGGGTCTCTCGCCTTCGAGTCCCAGTTGAGTGCGAATCTTCTCGGAGCTCGTCTGCATGTAGGGATAGATGAGTATGCTGATAATTCGCAGGCACTCCGCCAGATTGTGCATTACAGTGTTTAGACGCTCCCTGCTCTGCTCGTCCTTCGCAAGCACCCAGGGGCAGGTTTCGTCTATATACTTGTTGGTTCTGCGTACCAACTTCCATATCTCCTCCAGGGCGACGCTGAAGCGGAAATTGTCCATAGCCTCTTCCACTTTCCTATAGCAATCCGTAGCGAGCGCCTTTAGCTCCGCATCCGGCCCCTCATCCTTTCCGGGCCCGGGAATCTCGGAATCGCAATACTTTTCGATCATGGATATCGTTCTGGAAACCAAATTTCCCAAATCGTTTGCCAAGTCAAAATTCATTCGCTTCAACATAACTTCGTTGGTAAAGTTGCCGTCCTGCCCGAAGGTATACTCGCGAAGCAGGAAGTATTTGAGCGCATCCACACCGTATCTGTCTATGAGCATTACGGGGTCGACAACATTACCCCTGGATTTGCTCATCTTCATGCCGTCAAACAGAAGCCAGCCATGGCCCAGGACATGCTTGGGCAGAGGCTCGTCTATGCTCATCAACATCGCCGGCCAGATTATCGAATGGAAGCGGACAATTTCCTTGCCGACGAGATGGTAATCCGCCGGCCAGTATCTGCGATACTTCTCGCTGCTTTCTCCGTCGAGCTCGGGAAATCCCAAGGCGGTAACATAGTTCGAAAGGGCATCGAGCCAAACGTAAATTACATGGCCTTCGTCGATCGGAACCTCTATGCCCCAGTCAAAGCTGCTGCGCGATATGCAGAGGTCTTCAAGTCCGGTATCGATGAATGCGAGCATCTCGTTGGCACGGGTCTTGGGACGCAGAAAATCGGTCTCGCTAAAGAGCCAACGCAGCTTATCCTCATATTTGGATAGGCGGAAGAAATATGCTTCCTCCTCGGCCCTTCCGATGGATCTTCCACAGTCGGGACAGACGCCGTCGGGCGATTGAGTATCCGTCCAAAAAGCCTCGCAATCCGTGCAGTACCAGCCCTCGTACTTGGATTTATATATATCTCCTTTTTCGTACATCTTTTTGAAGATTTCCTGCACCCGCTTCTTGTGTCGAGGCTGTG
>JAAZLU010000107.1 GCA_012799165.1 Clostridiales bacterium | reverse complement strand
GATGAGCCCCTCAGTCCTGATTCCGTGCTCCTTGTCTATGACGGCCCGCATCATCTCCGCAGTCGAAAGCTGGCCTTTCATGATGCATCCCGCCTCTCCAATCGATGCGAGTCGCACCGCCTGCCTCGCGCAATCGGCGTCGCTTTCGGCATTCACTATCTCGAAATGTCCGGCGAAGCCGTTGTCCTCAGCCATCCTCTCTATGCGCTCCGAATCTCCTATAAGGATAAAGTTTGCTATATTCATCTCGCCGGCCTTGCAGACGGCCTCCATTACATCCTCGTCGTGCGCTGCGGCTACCGCCACCCTGCGTTCGGGCAGTTTCGAGGCCCTCTCGAGCACTTCCTCAATACTTTTAATCATTCATATCCTCTCAATAAACACTCGGCTCCGCTCCGTGAAGAACCCGCAGGGTTCCCTCGGCCAGAGACTGCATCTCGGCTTCGCCGGGCAGGATTATAATCGGAGCTATCTTCCCTATGTATTGTTTTATCCTTTCACAGAGTAACTTGCTGTTCGCCATACCGCCGGTGAGGACTATCGCATCCACATCCATGCAGAGAACCGCAGCCATCGAGCCGACATCCTTTATTTGTTGATATACGAAGGCTTCGAACATCAGCAGGCATTCCTCGTCGCCGGCCAATGCCCTCTTCTCCACTTCGATAAAGTCCTTGGTTCCAAGATATGAGTACATTCCCGCTTCGCTCCCCAAGGTCTTTTTCACTTCCGCCTTCGTCCTTCCTGAAAAACAATAATTGATGAGCGCATTCACCGGAAGCGAGCCGGCCCTGTCCATCGAGAAGGCCCCGTCGTCCTTCACATTGAACATATCCACGACGCGCCCCTTCCTGTGTGCTGCCGAAGAAACTCCTCCACCCATATGAAGGACTATCAGATTGAGCTCTTCGTAAGCTCTACCTAACCTTTCCGCCGCCCTCCTGGCCATGCCTTTATGGTTGAGCGCGTGAAAGAAACTCTCCCGCTCCATTTCCTTAAAACCGCTGATTCGGGCGAGAGGCTGCAGCTCGTCGACGCTGACCGGATCGCTGAAGTATGCGCGCAGACCCGCCATATCGGCGATGTCTTTAGCTATGAGAACACCGAGGTTGGAGGCGTGCTCGCCGTAGGGCGGATTCATAACATCCTCGATCACCCGCTCAGTTACTTCATAGGTGCCGCTTGGGATATGGCGAAGGAGTCCTCCTCGCGAGCAAATCGCATCGAAGTCCGAGAGCTCGAAACCCGACTCTTTCATGCCATCAAGCACGAGCTCCCTGCGATATTTCCGCTGATCGATAATCTTCTCGAATTTTACGAGTTCCTGCGCGGGATGCTCTATTGTGAGCCGAGCAAGCTGTTCGCTTTCTTCAAAGACAGCAATCTTAGTCGAAGTGGCACCCGGATTTATTACAAATACTTTCATATATTTTAACCTCTTTTTTGATTTTATTAAAAAAGAGAGCCCCGAAAAACTCTTAATATTTCGTTATATTTCGTTGGAGCATCCGCTCAAAGCTGCAAGCTCGCTTTGAATTTACACAAACGATATCATAATTGTGAGAAATATTAATCATTTTCCAGAAAATCCTCTTAATTATGTTAATTTTAACAAATCTAAACCCTCTATACAAGGGCTTTCTCACGGATTATTTCCCATGAATTCCCGCCTTCAAGATGCTCGCCTTGACTTGAATTGGGCTAAAGTGTACAATTTTTGCGGATAGGAGATGTGATTTATTATGAAAAACATTAAAACTCTGAACAATAAGACACTTTGCGAGAGTGCAAAGAACGGCGGATGCGGCGAATGTCAGACTTCCTGCCAGTCGGCCTGCAAGACCAGCTGCGGTATTGCAAACCAGCAGTGTGAAAACAAGGACAATTAGTCCTTGCAGCCCTGCGCAGTGTCGCTGCGGCGTCGAGCGATTTCGCCGCGGCGACATTTTTAATTGAGGATAGACATGATACACCAATACAAACTATCGGGATATTCAATAGTCCTGGATATCGGCTCGGGCAGCGTGCATGCGGTTAGCGATTTGGCATACGACGCAATCGCCCTCCTCGACTCCGGCATGAGCTCTGCGCAGACCGAAGACGAGCTCCTCCCAAAATACACAAAGACAGGAGCCTCGCACGAGGAAATCAGGGAATGTCTCTCCGAGATAGAAGAACTCATCGACGAAGGAAAGCTCTTCAGCGACAGCGATTACGAACCTCTGGCAGATGAGCTGAAAGAGCGCAGCCGGGGAATTGTCAAGGCGCTCTGCCTGCACATTGCGCATACCTGCAACCTCAACTGCTCCTACTGCTTTGCAAGCCAGGGAAATTACAAGGGAAAGCGCGAACTTATGAGTTTCGAGACCGGAAAGCGCGCTCTGGATTTCCTTATAGAAAACTCAGGAAGCAGGAGGAATCTTGAGGTAGACTTCTTCGGTGGCGAGCCCCTGATGAATTTCGAAGTAATGAAGCAGCTCGTCGCCTACGCGCGCAGTATAGAGGACGAGCACGGCAAGAATTTCCGCTTCACGCTCACAACCAACGGAATCCTCATAGACGACGGTGTTATCGATTTTGCAAATCGCGAAATGAGCAATGTAGTGCTGAGCCTGGACGGTCGCAGGGAGGTTCACGACAGATTTCGCATAGATATGAAGGGCCGAGGCAGCTGGGACAGGATAGTGCCCAAGTTCCAAAAGATGGTGGAAGCGCGAGCTGACAAAGAATATTACATGCGCGGAACCTTCACTCATCTGAATACGGATTTCGTAAAGGATATCGAGACCATGCTGGAGCTCGGATTTACAGAATTGAGTCTGGAGCCGGTAGTTTGCGACAAGGACGATCCCCTCGCGCTCAGCGAGGAAGATAAGGCTATCGTCCTTCAGCAGTACGAAGAGCTCGCCGAATTGATGATTAAACGCCGCCGCGAAGGCAGGCCCTTCACCTTTTACCACTACATGATCGACCTCGATGAAGGCCCCTGCATCTACAAGAGAATTTCCGGCTGCGGTGCGGGCACGGAATACATGGCCGTCACCCCGAGCGGAGATCTCTTCCCCTGTCATCAATTCGTAGGCGAAGAGAATTTTAAGTTGGGCGACATTTGGCAGGGAGTTGTCAATACGGCCCTGCAGAATGAATTCGCCACCTGCAATGTCTACGCCAGACCCGAATGTGCAGATTGCTGGGCTAAATTCTACTGCTCCGGCGGCTGCGCCGCAAACGCCTTCCATGCGAGCGGGTCGATCCTGGGCAGTTACGAATATGGCTGCGATATCTTCCGCAAACGCATAGAGTGCGCGATAATGCTGGAAGTCTCGCGCTTTGAGGATGAGGAAGCTCAAGAATAAATATAACCTGCAATAACAAACCGAAAAACCTCAGCTTGCAGAATAACATAATCAGCCGAAAAAGCCCGATTCCAATCCGGAATCGGGCTTCGATATCTATGTTTTTATTCTTCAGTAAACGCCTATAGCGCACCCACGATTTCGTAGGTATCCTTCGCTATCATCAGCTCTTCGTTAGTCGGAATCAGAAGAATCTTTACATCCGAAGAGACAGCTGAAATGAGGGCTTCCTTGCCTCTAACATCGTTGCGCTCGTCGCAGAGCACGATTCCGAGGCTGTCCATATTCTCGCAGATGGCCTTCCTCATGGTCTTGCCGTTCTCTGCCAGACCCGCGGTAAAGATAATCGCATCGCAACCGTTCATCTCAGCGATATATGCTCCGATATATGCCTTGACTCTGTGGGCATAGACCTTTAAGGCAATCTTCGCGCGCTCGTTTCCTTCGTCAGCGGCGGCTTCAACATCCCTAAAATCGCTGGAGACGCCGGAAAGTCCGTAGACACCTGATTGCTTATTAATTACCTTATCCATATCTGCAAAGCTCTTGTCTTCCTTTGCTGCTACGAAGGCCAGAATTGCCGGATCTATATCGCCGCATCGAGTGCCCATAACGAGTCCCGCGACGGGAGTAAAGCCCATGGAGGTGTCGAATACCTTGCCGTTCTTTACAGCTGCTATCGAGGCGCCGTTGCCCAGGTGGCAGGTGATCAGTTTAAGATCAGCCATATCCTTGCCGAGCATCTTCGTGGCCCTCATGGCCACATACTTGTGGGAGGTGCCGTGGAAACCGTAGCGGCGAACGGCGTACTTCTCATAATATTCGTAAGGAAGTCCGTAAATATAGGACTCGGGGGGCATGGTCTGATGGAATGCCGTATCGAAGACGGCGACCATCGGAGTGTCCGGCATCAGCTCTCTGCAAGCGGCTATGCCCTGCAAATTCGCAGGATTGTGCAGAGGTGCAAGCTCCGAACATTCCTTAAGAACTTCTATAACTTCGTCTGTTATCAGAACGGAATTAGCGTATTTCTCTCCGGCGTGAACCACTCTGTGACCCACCGCACTTATCTCCTTCATGGACTTGGCGATGCCGCGCTCCGGATTCACGAGAGCTTCGAGCACATGCCCTTTCGCTTCCGTGTGATTCTTCATCGGGGTCTCTTTAACCCACTTATCCATTCCGGACTTCACGTGATTGATGACGGAGCCGTCGATTCCGATTCTCTCGACGAGTCCCTTGCAGAGCAGCTCCTCTGTCTCCATTTCAAGAACCTGATACTTGAGCGACGAGCTTCCACAGTTGATGACTAATACCTTCATTTACTTCTCCTTTTAGAATATCAAGACGAATGTCAAAATTTAAACAAATAAATTGCGGAGATTCAAATTCATCTCCGCACTTAATTATAGGACAAGCGCCTGTGCTTTGCAAGCCGCGAAATGAGCGAAGCAGTCAGGAATTCCGGAAACTCAAGTTCGAAATAAGAACTGTCGTCAATCACAATAAATTTTCGGAATATTTACCGCATCCGAAGAATCATAGAGGTTTTTTCCTGCAAGAGTCCCGTAGATTTTCGATGCCTTCATATCGTGCCGCAGACCTTCCGGACAACTCCGATTGATGTCCTCTTGCTTGTTAGGATTTTCAACGATGAAGGAGCCCTTTTCCCTAGCCTCCTTGATTAGTCCGGCACCGACGGAATTGAAAGCGAGAACCTTGCAATATGGCCTCTCGGAAGCATACAGTTCGTAAGATTGCTTGGTAGCGCCCAGAATCAGGTTTACCGTAACACGTTTTATGCGCGCCATCGTATAGCGTTTGCTCTTTGCAGTCGACAAGAAATCCGACAGGCTTTTAGCCTTGAGAATCGCCTTATACAGAACATTTTCCAGACCCTCGGAGACACAGAGAATGCCCGAGGCGTACTCGCGCTCTTCCTTTAAGAGTTCGTACCTGAGCAAATCGAAAAAACGATCTTCGAGCTCAGAAAGCTTTGGAGCCTCCCGCAATTCCGAAGCTGTGGAAGATGGAACCCAGG
>JAAZLU010000106.1 GCA_012799165.1 Clostridiales bacterium | reverse complement strand
GGGCTCATCGAGTATGTACATAACTCCAACCAGGGACGAGCCTATCTGGGTGGCGAGCCTTATCCTCTGAGATTCTCCCCCCGAGAGCGTCGCAGAAGCCCTCGCGAGGGTCAGATAATCCAAGCCGACCTCTATGAGGAAAGACAGCCTCTCGCGAATTTCCTTGAGTATCATCCTGGCTATGGCCATATCTCTTTCAGAGAGGATGTTTTCCAGCTTCTCCGTGAACGCAAGGGCGGAGCGCACCGACATCTCCGTGTACTCGATGATGTTGATTCCGCCCACCGTGACGGCGAGGATTTCCGGCTTCAGCCTCTTTCCCTCGCACTCCTCGCATATATCGACGGTCATAAAGCTCTCTATCCTCTGCCTTATGCTCTCGGTCTTCGTATAGCCGAGGCGATTTTCTATATTGCGCGCCAGCCCGCTCAGGTTGTTGCTGCGATGAGATATGCTCCCGTCCCAGCGCTTGTAATCGTATTTTATCTTGCGCCCTCCCGTGCCGTTCCAGATTTCCTTCTTCAGCTTTTCAGGAAGATCCTTGTAAGGAACATCGACGCTCGAGCCATGATCCCTGCAGAGCTGCGCGACCATAGCTTTGACTATGCCCGGAAACTCTATCATCGCATAAGCATTTTTGAGCGCGCCCTGCGCAATCGATAAATCTGGATTTTCCACCACGAGATCCGGGTCCACATAGGGTATATAGCCCAGACCGTTGCACTTGGGGCAGGCTCCGAAGGGCGAATTGAAGGAGAAACTGCGCGGCTCCAGCTCTCCGACGGATATTCCGTGCTCCGGGCAGGACAGCATGGTGGAAAACAGATGCTCCTCCGTCTTACCACGAGCCTGTTCTTCCGCATTTTCCTGCGAGTGCTTTTCCGCATTCTTCGTCTGCACTATTACTCCGATGAGCCCGTTCCCGTGTTCCACGGCCAGCTCCACGGACTCGGCGATTCGACCTTCCTGACCCTCCCTCACCACTATGCGATCTACGACTATATCTATGCTGTGTTTAAAGTTCTTTTCGAGCTTTATTTCGTCCTCTTCGAGATTCTTCATCTCCCCGTCCACGCGGACGCGGAGAAAACCCTCGCGCCTTATCCTGTCGAGGACCTTCTCGTGCATGCCCTTCTTTTCCCTGACGACGGGGGCCAGTACGGTGAGCCTTGCCCCCTCTCCGAAGGCCATGATGCTATCGACGATCCGATCGACGCTCTGACTGCTGATCTCCCTGCCGCAGATAGGACAATGAGGTATTCCTATTCGCGCATAGAGCAACCTCAGATAATCGTAAATCTCCGTAACCGTACCGACGGTCGAGCGGGGATTTTTGCTGGTGCTCTTCTGATCTATCGAAATCGCCGGCGAAAGCCCCTCTATGGAATCGACATCGGGCTTGTCCAGCTGCCCCAAAAACTGCCGCGCATAGGCGGAGAGGCTCTCCACATAGCGCCTCTGACCCTCCGCATAGATGGTATCGAATGCCAGCGAAGATTTCCCGGAGCCGGAAATTCCGGTCAGTACGACAAATTTATCTCTCGGTATGGTTAAATTTATATTTTTTAAATTATGGGCTCTTGCGCCCCTTATAATCAAATCCTTTTGCATATTCTCCAAAAACTAAATAAATCTATCTGTTGTTGTACGCTCTTATCTCTATCAACCTGTCGCGCAAAAGCGCAGCGCGCTCAAAGCGCAGCTCCTGCGCGGCGGTCTTCATTTCCTTTTGCAGCAGCTTCTCGTAATCCGCCAGCTCCTGCCTCGTAAGTTCAAGCAGGCTCTTACCTTCGTAGCTGTCCAACTCCTCCTCGAGCTTCCTCGTAACTTCTATTATATCCCGAACCGCCTTCTTAATGGTAGTGGGAGTTATGCCGTGCTTCTCGTTATATTCCGTCTGCAGTCCGCGTCTGCGTTCGGTCTCGTCCATCGCCGCCTGCATCGCCGGGCTGACGCTGTCCGCATACATTATAACCCTGCCGTCGGCATTTCGCGAGGCCCTTCCTATGGTCTGTATCAGGGAAGTTTCTGTCCTCAAAAATCCCTGCTTATCCGCGTCCAATACCGCAACCAGCGATACCTCGGGGAGGTCCAAGCCTTCGCGCAGAAGATTTATCCCCACGAGAGTGTCGAAGACACCGAGGCGCAAGTCCCGAAGTATCTCGTTTCTCTCCAGAGTATCGATTTCGGAATGCATATACCGAACCCGGAGCCCCGCCTTTGCAAGATAGTCCGTAAGACTTTCGGCCATCTTCTTCGTGAGGGTCGTAACCAGAACCCTGTAGCCCTTGTCCACTTCCTTATTTATTTCAGCTATCAGATGGTCTATCTGATGCTCAGTGGGATGTATGCTTATCGGTGGATCTAGCAAACCCGTAGGCCGTATAACCTGCTCCGCGGATATGCCACCCGAAACCTCCCTCTCGTATTCTGCCGGAGTCGCCGATATATATATCGCCTGGTTTATCATCCCGTTGAACTCTTCGAAGCGCAGCGGCCTGTTGTCGAGGGCCGAAGGCAGACGGAATCCGTACTCCACGAGCGAGGTCTTGCGGGAGCGGTCGCCGTGAGCCATCGCCCGCAGCTGGGGCAGCATTACATGGCTCTCGTCGATTATTACAAGAAAATCCTCGGGGAAATAGTCCACCAGGGTAAAGGGCTTCGCCCCGGGGGGATTGCCGACAATATGGCGCGAGTAATTTTCTATGCCCTTGCAGGAACCGATCTCGCGCATCATCTCAAGATCGTAGCGCGTGCGCTGTTCGAGGCGCTGAGCCTCCAGCAATTTGCCTCTGTCCTTGAACCAAACGAGCCTCTCCTCGAGCTCCTCCTGTATGGTGCCGAGGGCTCTGACCATGTTCTCCTTGGATGTGGCGTAGTGGGACGCGGGAAATATCGCGACGTGGTTCCTGATTGCGGTGATCTCGCCCGTCAGGGGGTTCATCTCCTTTATGGATTCCAGCTCGTCTCCGAAGAGCTCTATGCGCACGGCGGATTCACTGCCCGCCGGGATTATATCTATTATGTCTCCGCGGACGCGGAAGGTCCCGCGCTCAAAGCCGAGGTCATTTCGCGTGTATTGTATATCCGTGAGCTTGCGCAGGATATCCTGCCGACTGCGAATCTGGCCGGGCCGAAGCGAAAGCATCTGGTTCTTGTAATCGAAGGGACTTCCCAGTCCGTAAATGCAGGAAACCGAAGCGACTATTATTACATCCCGCCTCTCGGCAAGAGCGGCCGTCGCTGAATATCGCAGCCTGTCTATCTCCTCGTTTGTGTCAGAATCCTTTTCGATATAGGTATCGGTGGAAGGCAGGTAGGCCTCGGGTTGGTAATAGTCGTAGTAAGACACGAAATACTCCACGGCATTGTCCGGGAAAAATTCCTTAAACTCGCCACAGAGCTGAGCAGCCAGAGTCTTGTTATGGGAAATTACGAGCGTCGGCCTCTGAACCTGCTCGATTACATTGGCTATGGTGAAGGTCTTGCCGGAACCCGTTACCCCGAGCAGAGTCTGGTGTTTTTTACCGCTATTAAGACCTTCGACCAGTCTCCTGACGGCCTCGGGCTGATCTCCCGTCATGGAAAAGGGAGCCTTTAATACAAATTTGCTATCCGTAGCTGACATCAATCGGGAATAACCTCGTAAAGCTCGCAGGCGCCGTCCTTGGAGACATGCTCGGGCGTCGAGAGTACCCTCACCCTCATGGAGGAATTCCCGAAGCGTATGAGTATCTCGTCTCCGGGCTTTACCCTCGTCGAAGGCTTGGCCGCCTTGCCGTTGAGGAATATCCTCTCGTCCTCGGCCGCATCGCGTGCGACGCTGCGCCGTTTAATCAGTCTCGAAATTTTTAAGTACTTGTCTATTCTCATTCTAGTATTATACCATGATATAGAGTTTGATTGTGAGACAAGGCTTTCTAAACGCAATCCTATATGCTTCCAAATAAAAAAAATAGGGACAAGCGAAGTTGTCCCTATCTGATATCAAGTCTAAACTACTTGTTGACAGCTTCCTTGAAGGCCTTTCCTGCCTTGAATACCGGAGCTGTGGATGCCGGAATCTTGACGGTCTCGCCGGGCTTCTGGGGATTGCGACCGATTCTGGCCTTTCTCTTTCTGGTCTCAAAAGTTCCGAATCCGATCAGCTGGACCTTGCCGTCCTTCTTGCCGAGTTCCTTCTGTACGACCTTGATGAATGCGTTTATGGTCGCTTCCGTGTCCTTCTTGGTGAGATTTGTTTCCTTTGCTATCGCTTCGACTAACTGAGATTTGTTCATTTCTTCCTCCTGACTTCGATAGAATTAAGTTACTCTTTCTTCTTGGCTTGCTCCCAAAGTTCATCCATTTCCGCCAGACTCATGTCCTCGAGTTTGCGGCCCGATCGGGCGGCTTTGCGCTCGACAAAATCGAAGCGGTC
>JAAZLU010000105.1 GCA_012799165.1 Clostridiales bacterium | reverse complement strand
GAGTTCTTCTGCAGTAATCTTGCATCCGAGCTTAACCTGCACTCCGAGCCTATTCAACTCTCCGGCGAGGTAGTCCGTAAGCCACTGCATCCGCTCCTTAAGAGGCGGCCTCTTGGCCAGATTAATAGTTCCTCCAAGCTCGTTTCTGCGCTCAAAGAGCTTAACTTTTACACCTCTCTGCGCGAGAGTCCGAGCCGCAAACATGCCCGCGGGGCCTCCGCCCACGACGGCGACCTTATGCGCTCCTTCGTCGTGCTTAAGATCCCCATAGCGATGCTCGTTGCAGGTGAGCGGATTGACCGCGCACTCAAAGGGCAGGCCCTGAGCATTCAATCCGAGCAGAGTTTCGAAGCAACGCAGACAGGATATGCACTTATTCAGCTCGTCGCTTCTTCCTTCTAAAACCTTAATGCCCCACTCAGGATCCGCAAGCCAAGCCCTGCCCAGACCTATAAAATCGCAGACTTCGCCTTCGAGGAAGGCCTCGGCAATTCCGGGTTCTCTGATTGCGGATACGGCTATCACGGGGATGTTCACGGCACTGCGAACAGCTTTAATCATATCCTTTCTCCAGCCCTGAGGAAATGATATGGGCTCGACGCAAGTCATTCCTGTCTCGTAGAGACCACAGCTGACATCGATGAAGTCTATTCCCGCCTCCTCGAGAGCCTTAACTATCTTTATTCCGTCCTGAATGCGAATATAATCTTCCGTAACTCCAATTCTATCCAGAAATTCCTCGACGGAAACGCGGCAACCGACGACATAGTCCTCGCCGCACTTTTTGCGTATATTTTCGATTATCTCCAAGACTATGCGCATGCGATTTTCGAAGCTTCCGCCGTATTCATCCGTGCGCTTGTTGGTATAAGGTGAGAGGAACTGCTGGAGCAAATACCCGTGAGCGCAGTGAAGTTCGACGCCGTCAATTCCGGCCTTCTTGCAGCGAAGAGCACCGTCTCCGAACTGTTCCACGAGCTCGTGAATCTCCTCGATTGTCATGGCGCGGGTCTCCTGCTTTGAGACCATGCACATGCGATCCGAAGCGGACACGACCGGCTGACCTCCTATAAGCGAAGAGACTCCCTCTCTCCCGGGATGGTGGAGCTGAATAAAAATCTTGCTCCCGTACTTATGAACCACATCCGCGAGCTTCGCAAGGCCCGGTATATGACGATCCTTGGTGACGGACAGCTGCCTGAACATCCCCGCTCCGGTAAGATCGTTAACTCTGGTAATCTCGGGCATTATAAGCCCGCATCCGCCCTTCGCGCGCGCCTCGAAATATGCCAGCATCGCGGGACCGGGAGTTCCGTCGAGCTCCGCCAGATTCGTTCCCATCGGAGTCATGACCAGGCGATTTTTGAGTTCCACATTTCCTATTCTGCCCTTTTGAAATAATTTCTCGTACATTGCGTCCTCCTCTCAAAATCAAGTGATTTAAGAACTTACGGGAAAATAATTGACTTTGTGGTAAATGTTATCCTCTTGGAATGACTGATTATGCCGACTCGTGAAGAGAAAACGATACGCTTTTTTAGAGCTAATTCTGTTGAAATAAGCGCTTAATTCTAATTTGTAAAGAGAAAAAATGATTTGCTAGTTTTGCTTATTGATACAATACGCGTTGACTATCTTCATCGGCAGGATATGCTTTTCTCCGTCTTCGTGATACTTGAGCATGCAGTCCCAATCCGTCATGGATAGACTCCCTTCGGCATCCTCGACCCTTATTCGCAGCACGTAGCAGTCGATTTTTCTATCTATACCGAAGAGCATCAGCTCCCTCTTCGTGTCTATTCCCAAGGCATCCATATCGACAATATCGGAGCCCGGGTTTGCGCTGACGCCGTAAATACCCTTCAGAGACGGAAGTCCTTCTCCGAAATCGCATTCAGGGAAGAGGCTTAGTGCATAGTCCGCCACTGCGCTCCTTTTAACGTGAGCTATACCGAACTTATCTATGGTCCCGTTAGGCGGAGAAGCATGAATCGCCATAGCCATAACAGTCCAAAAGTCTTCGGCACTCGCCTCTTTGGCATCGACTTCGCTGCAGAAAGTCGCCCTGTATGCAAGATACTGCTCCAGAGCCGGAAGCATGCGAAGCATATCTCCGTAGGCAGGGTCCTCCTCAGCAACGCGCTCTATGCCTATATTAGAATATTCTTGCGCATCGGGGGCGGGCTCGCTCGGCCTCGATGAACTCATTTTAAACCCGAGTTCAAGCTCCGCTTTGTTCTCGGCACTCTCTTCAATTTCCTCGATTTCAACGGCCTCGTCCTTCTTGATGCCGGCCTTAAGTTTTCCGGCTCCGCAGGCGTTCATAGCGATGAGTAAACACATGCAAAGCAAGGCAGCGAAAATGCGTTTTATCCAAACGCGCTTCATTAAATCACCTCGTACTCACATCTTCCGCAAAGGTATGTACGCAGCACCTTCACGTCCTTAATTTCATCCGATTCTATCTTAAAAATATCTTCGTCCAATACCACGAAATCCGCAGACTTTCCATCCGCCACGGAACGGCAGCGGTTGTGATCCATATCTCTTATGCTAAAGCCTCCGAAGCTCTGTGTAAAAAAAAAGACTAATTACGCAAGAATATTTTAAGGGGGAATTGTGAAGTTCTCAAGAAGAAAACAATATTTTATTTTTTATTTCGGAAAATTTATCCGCTCGGTGGAGCGGAATCGTCCCCGGCACTTTATTTTTAGAGCTTTCAAAAAATTAAATCGCATATATTCGAGCAAGCAAAAACGGAGCGTCGCTATGAGTTCCGAAAAATTTTAACTAAAAATTTGTCTCATATTGATTTGTGAATGAAAATTCTCGATTAATCAATTTTTTTTAATCTTAAGGCACAAGACATTTTTCCTTAACGAATTTTTCTAATATCTCCGCGCTAAGTTCGACTACGCTCAGGCAAGCTGTCTCATCGTCCTTCCTGTAAAGAGCCTTAATCGGACCGCAATCTATATGGCCGAATTCATTTCTGAAGGCTTCAACAAATTCCCCGCAAAGTTCTTTGAAGCCTTCCGTCGCGCGGGATCTGTCCGCAACAGCCATGCTACCCAAGACGGCTATCGCACCGCAAAGAGCGCCGCATGTTATCTCGCAGCCGAATCCCCCGCCGAAAGCGCTGAGGAGCTTAAAATCCTCCTCGTTAAAGCCGAGATTATAAGCTTTGTTAACTATGAGAAACATCGTCTCCGCACAGTTGTAATCCCCGTCTATAAAATATTCCCGAACCATGGGCTTTAACATCTTGAACCCCTTTGAATTAACACTCCGATTTAAAAAAATATCACGCTATACTAAGCATGATACTCCATTTCGAAATAAATTCCTATAAGGGATTATTGCATTTCCTTTCTGAGAAATTCCTCCAACTCTTCTATGGATAGAGGTTTCGAATAATAGAAGCCCTGTATTTCGGTGCAGCCCAAATGCTTCAAATAATCGCTCTGCTCCTTTGTCTCGACACCTTCGACAATTGTATAAACATCGAGAGCCTCGGCCAGTGAAATAATCATTTTCGTGACGACGCCCCTTGCCGGCTCCAAGGTAATATTGTTTATAATGCTTTTATCTATTTTTATTCTGTCGAAATGTATGATCTCCAAGCGATGTAACGATGAATATCCCTTACCAAAATCGTCTATGGCGACGCTCACACCCAATTTTTTCAGTTCCTCTATTTTTTCCGCCGTTTCCGGCAAATTATCCGATAGCGAGCTCTCCGTAAGCTCCAATTCAATATATTGCGGGTCGATTCGGCTCTCCTCTATGATTTTTGAGACGATATCCACAAAGTCACGCCTCCTGAATTGTAAAACGGAGACATTCACGGAAAAGCGAAGGGGAGGAAAGCCCTTTCTTACAAGCCTCTGATGCGTTGCAATAGACTCTCTGAGCACCCACTGACCTACATCATAAATTAAACCCGTTCTTTCGAGTATGGGCACAAATCTGGACGGCCCCACTATTTTTCCGTCCTCGTCCTTCAATCTGAGCAAGGCTTCAAGTCCGGCTGTTTTTTCGCTGCGACAATTTATTTGAGGCTGAAATTTCAGATAAAACTCACCATTTTGTAATGCTCTGAAAAGCCTGTTGGTCAGCAAGGCAGTTTCTGTAATATTATCCTTTATCTGAGGATTATAAAAGGCGAACTTACTGTCGGACTTTTCAGCCTCGTATCCCGCCAGCTCAGCACTTTCCAAAAGAGCATTAACATCTTTCCCGTCTTTCGGATACAAAGCTATGCCCACATTGACAATGGCGAATAATTCCTCTATCCCCGATTCAATCAACATAGGACTGGAAAAGGCATCAATAACTTCCTGCGCCCTCTTAATTATATCTTCATTATTCTCACAGTAGGGCAAAACAGCGATAAACTCTTCATCGCCCGTTTTTGAAAGCATTATGCTGTCATCAAACAAATTTTTCAAAATTGATGCAATTTTTCTATTCATCTTAATGTAGATATCTCGACCGAAGGTATCATAAATCGTCTTCAAGTTCTCTATTTCAATATCCAAAAGGGCTATTCCTCCGGATTCCCGCTCGACGCTCATCATGGATTTCAGAGTTTCCCTGAGCATATTTAAGTTGGGCATCCCTGTAGTCTCATCAAAATAAGCAAAGTCATGTAGTTGTCTTTCGTAAAGGAGCTTCTTCTCCGCATCGGCCATAAGATTCGCCAAAATCTTCAAAATATTAATCCGATTCTCCCAGACGTTCGAAACGGCATGCTCGCGATATTCAACCACCAAAATTCCATATACATCTCCATCCAGTATCACCGGTAGTGCGGCTAAGGCTCTGACCCCCTTCGACATAAAGTGGTTTCTTGCGCCAAGGTATTCGCGTATGGAAACACCCGCCGTATCTTCGAGCAATGTGGGCTGCTTATGGGTGATGACGGTTTCAATGACTATAAAAATCTCATCGCTTATTTTTTCTCCAGGATTATGAATATATGAAGCTCCGGTCGTATCGCAATTAGCATAGGAATTTAAAATATATGCGCCTTTATGATCGGAATCAACTTTTAATACATACGCAAAATCAAACTTGAGCAATCCGGCAGACATTTCGAACATCTCATCGACCTTTTCTTTGGCATTCTCTTGGCTGAAGGAAACGAAATTTGCGGAAATTTTCTCGAGGACACTTTGCTCCAATGCGG
>JAAZLU010000104.1 GCA_012799165.1 Clostridiales bacterium | reverse complement strand
GGCTTTCGACTCTCTTTCCTCTTTGCGCATTCCATAAAGTGCGGCGCAAAAACAGAGGTTCTCGAAGCCGTCCATTTCATTGTAGAGATTGCTTTCATCCGGAACGATTCCCATGATGGCCTGTGCCCTTTTCGGGTAGCGTTTTACATCGATACCGTCGACAGTGATTTCTCCGGATGTCGGTCGCGACAGGCCGGTTATCATGTTAATCGTAGAGGTTTTACCCGCTCCGTTCGGTCCTAAAAAACCGAATATTTCGCCTCTCTCAATTTCAAAGGAGATATTGTCCACTGCGATGAATTCGCCGAATGCTTTCTTCAGATTTCCGACATCGACTATTCCCATAATTGTTATTCTCCCCTGCTGCTATCTGCTCCGTGACAGAATTCTCTGACCTGATTGCTACACTTACTTTTTTTAGAGCAAGCGGACTTTTCTTCGGCAGGGCAATCTTCCCTCTCTTCAGGCAAGCAGGCTTTATGCTCGATGCCCGCTAAAGCTTCAATCTCCTTTGCCAACTCGCGCAATACTGAGCGCTCCACAGCGTAGTGCATAAAATATCCCTTTTTCTCCCCCACGAGCAAACCTGCCTCACGCAACACTTTAAGATGCTGGGATATGGTCGCTTCGCTCAACTTAAGTTCACTTGCCAAGGCCCGGACACAATAGTTGTGCCGCAAAAGCAAATTTAAAATATTCATCCGCGTTTCATCAGCGATAGCCTTTAGAATCTTTTTCTTGTCCATGATAATCCTTCCAAAATTTAATTAGGCATTCATCTAATTAAATTTAGTGCATAACTTTGATTAAGTCAATGCCTAATTAAAAAACTTTGGCAATAAAAAAATCCCGAAATTTAATTTCAACTCCGAGAAGTTATTCGTACTCTTAGCCCTATAAATTATTATACGATACGGATAGGTGATTAGAAAAAACACTATATTCAAAACTGTGTTAATTCTATAGAGATATTTTCTCGCAAATAACTTCTAAGGGACATCCCGCGCATTCGGGCTTCTTTTTACAGTGCTCTTTGCAATGATGCACAATCAGGGCGTGGAAATGATTATAGAGCTCCATATCTTGCGGGAGCTGTGCCTCACAGAAATTTTTGACTTCCATATAAGTCTTCCCTGCATCGATCGGCAGACGTTTAAAAAGCCTCATGGTGTAGGCATCCACCACGAAGCTCGGTAAATCAAAGGCGTAGAGAAGGATGGAATCCGCCGTTTCGTTGCCGACTCCTTTAACCCGTAAAAGCTCGGAGCGCAGCTCGGGCAAAGGGCGGCTCTTTATTGCATCGATATCGCACGAACATCCGATAAACCATTCTGTAACAGCCTTCAGATATTTTGTTTTTTGCCTGTAAAAGCCTGCAGGACGGATGATATTCTCAAGCTCTTCCGCAGGGAGGCTCATGATTCGCTCCGGACTAAGATCCCCTTCAAAACGCTCGATTGCCTTTTCAACATTATTCCAGTTCGTATTCTGAGTGAGTACCGCGCCGACTATAACCTCAAATGGCGTGTCTGCGGGCCACCAATTCAAATCGCCATAATGGGAATATAGAATCTTATAAATTATCTCTAAACTTTGCATCTCTTAATTTCAGCTAATAGAGCTCACATCATCGGCGCCGCAAAAAATGGAGCTACGGGATTTGCTACATCTTTCCGGCCTTCTCAACGCACTTTTCTATGGCTTCCATCGCCGCGTATCTAAAGCCATTCTTTTCAAGAGCGGTAACCGCCTCGATGGTAGTACCGCCCGGCGAGCAGACATTGTCCTTGAGAATGCCGGGATGCGTTTTGGATTCAAGATAGAGTTCAGCGCTGCCCTTCATAACCTGCGCAGCTGCCAGATAAGCCAGATCTCTGCCGAGACCGTATCTGACCGCTCCGTCCGCAAGAGCCTCCATAAACATGAACATCAGCGCGGGGCCGCTCCCCGTCAGCGCGGACATTGTATTAAAGAGCCTCTCTTCGAGCTCTCTTACCACACCGCAGGAGCCGAAGATTCTGAAGACCTTCTCCTTATCTTCTTCAGTAAAGTTTTCGTTGAAAGCAAGACTCGTCATGCCCTCCCCCACGGAAATGGGAGTATTGGGCATTGTCCTTACGATTTTAACGCTCTTATCCGTTACATACGATGCTAACCTCGCTATCTCCAAGCCTACCGCAAAAGAGATAATCAACTTGTCGGAGCTCAACTTGCTGTCTATCTCTCTGAGCACAGTCTCAATCATGTTGGGCTTTACGGCGAGGACTATTATCTCGCAATTTTCGACGAGATAAATATTGTCGCTCGTAAGTTCAGTATTATAATTCGCTCTTATATTCTCGAGAGTCTTTTCACTTTTATCCGAAATTATAAAATCTCCTTCGGCATACTCTCCACTCTTTATCATCCCCTTGAACAGGGAAAAGCCCATATTTCCGCCGCCTATTATTCCGATCTTCATTCAATTTTCCCCCTTATCAGAGTGTACTTCACCTTGTCTTCAAAAATATCGAGGACAGCCGTCGGAGAAGGCTTGCCTTTGGTTATCGCAAGCGAGCATCCGTACTGCGAAAGCAATTTTCCGGCTTTTATCTTAGTCGCAACCCCGCCCGTGCCGAAGCTGCTCTTTTCGCCTTCCTCAACCTCGAAGGAATCTATGGCTTCTATGTATTCATAGAGCTTGGCATCTTTATTTTCCTTGGGATTTTTATCGTAAATTCCTTCGATATCCGTAAGGATTATCACCAAATCCGCTCCCCAGAGCGTTCCGACCCTCGCGGCGAGCATATCGTTATCGCCGATCTTTATCTCCTCCACGCAGACGGTATCGTTTTCGTTGATTACGGGGATTACACCTTCATCTATCAATGTGAACAAGGTGTTTCTGATGTGGAGATTACGGCTGTCGTCTATGATATCGTCCTTTGTGAGCAATATCTGAGCTATATGCAGCTCCTTTTCAAGGAAGATGCGCCTGTATTCGCCCATCAGTTCCACCTGACCGATGGCGCAGAGCGCCTGCTTGTAATTAATATCTTCCTTTCTGGACCATTTGTTTATGGAGCTTACCCCCGCCATTCTGGCCCCGGAAGAAACTATGATGACTCTTTTACCCTCGTCCATCAGTTTTTTGCACTGGGCGGAGAGGTTTCTTAAAAATTCCACATCTATCTTGCCGCGCTTATCGGTAACCGTGGATGAGCCGATCTTTATGATAATTTTTCGGGCATCATTAACTATGTCTTTTTTCTGTATATTTTCCATCAGCTGCTTCTACCTTATTTGACCCTCTCCGAATATGATGTATTTCTCCGACACTAGATTTTCCAAGCCCACAGGACCTCTGGCGTGCATCTTCTGCGTAGATATGCCTATTTCAGCGCCCAGGCCGAACATTCCTCCATCGGTAAATCTCGTGGAAGCGTTTACGTACACTGCTGCCGCATCGACCTGATCCTGGAAT
>JAAZLU010000103.1 GCA_012799165.1 Clostridiales bacterium | reverse complement strand
TTCTATAATCGCTATGACCACCGTTTTTCGTAACTTGCCAATAGTCGCTTTGGCCGGTATAAACATCTCCCAAGCCCGATCCGTAACGCATAACATTTACAAGAACGCAGGGAAGATCGGCCGATGCAATGTAGGAAATGCCTTCCTGCATCAACGAAAAGCCAGGGCCGGAAGAACTGGTCATAGCGCGAAATCCGCAGGCGGAAGCACCGTAAACCATGGATATTCCCGATAGTTCCGATTCCGACTGGACAAAACTGCCTCCAAGCTCCGGCATTCTCCACGACAAGTATTCGAGTATTTCGCTCTGCGGCGTAATCGGATAACCGGCAAAAAACCTGCATCCCGCACGTACGGCAGCCTCGGCTACCGCGTCTGTTCCTTTCATCAGTTCAAGAGACAATCTTCTACTCCTTTGTTATTTCAAAAACATAATCGGGACACATGCTGTAACATATGCCGCAGGCAATACAACGTTCTTCATCTACCTGGACAGGCTTGTACCCCTTACTGTTTATTTCTTCGCTGAATGACAACGCCTCGCGGGGGCAAAAATTTATGCAATAGCCGCAAGCTTTGCAACGCTCTCTATATATAGTGATTTTTTTCATAAGATTCTCCGGCTTAACAATCAGGGGTATCAGAGGCAGACGGGGCAAAAATCTCTCTCGCCACTTCCCTTTGGCTGCGACCCTGTATTTGAGCCTGCTCAAATACACGACGCGTCTGGCGACGTATAAGAGAGACTGTATCTTCCACTATATCCGCAGGAACAGGATCGACTATCCCGAACACGAGCGCCTCGTAGATGCGTACGCCGCCCATATTGCTAATAAAGTCTACAGCTATGTCCACCCCCATCTTTTTCAGTATCTCGTCGGCCTCGGAGGTTATGGGAATATTGGCACCTTCTACTATCAGAGAAGCCTTTACTTTATGTGCATTGTCCTTGTTTATAACGTCCTCAAGAGCCGCGGGAACGAGAATATCGCACGGAGGTTCAAGCCATTCGCTATTTTTCATTGTTAGGTAATTCTCTTCGAAGGCCTCGGGATTAACTTCTCCCTTAGGAAGCCGGGTGGCAATCAGCTTTTTAACATTCAATCCGTCGGCACAGTAGACCAAGCAATTCGCATCGGCTATACCGACAACTTTATACCCTGCTTTGTCTAGGTAATTGCACAGCGAAGCACCGACGCATCCGAATCCCTGAACAATCACCGAAGCTCCGGCAGCTCCCCCTTTAAATTTCCAGGCCTCGTCCAGCGCAGCGCCCACTCCGTAACCGGTAATCATATCGTACATCAAAAACCCATCGTAGCTCATTGCGCACGCAGAATCGTGGTTTCTTATATATTGCTGGATTGCGGGATCCTCGCGCATAGCCTTCGTCTGGGGCAGGCCGATTCCCATGTCGTCGAGTATGGCCAAAACATCGGCATAATCGACACCCAAGTCGCCGCCTATGGATACCCCCGCTTTTATATACGGCGCGATTGCCGTTAAAAATCGCCGCAATACATCCTTTGCGTCAGGAGCTTTATAATCGTACGCAATTCCGGCCTTACAACCTCCCGTCGTCTTCGATTCGCACGCATTGTATTTGTAACCCATAATTGTCGCAAGACGTATAACCTCTTCCTTGGTGACACTCGGGTGCATGCGAGTGCCTCCGCCGCAATAGTGGTTTACAAAATTATAAATACACAGCCAACCTATTGCCGTGCTTTCGGTGTCGTTCCACTCCACCACAATATAAGGCTTATTAAGCATTTTGAGCCTCCTAAATATTTATTGTATACAGTATACATTGGGCAAAAAAGTGTGTCAAGCAATACATATTCATGTGGCATAGCGAGGGATTTGCTCACAAACCATGTATAACATTGGTATATTATGTATAAATATTGTATACAGATTTCTTCTACCTTGACTTAGCACTAACAATTGAATATAATCCACGAAGTATACTATTGCGTAATACGGACGAAAGCGGAGCGTATTTATTTATGCAAGAACTCCTTTCACTGCGCAACATTGTGCGCAGATATCTTACCGACGGGATTGCAGATGGAAGCTTTTGCCCCGGCGACAAAATAAGCGAACAAAGCATTTGTAATGCGCTCGGAGTCAGCAGAACTCCGGCACGCGAAGCCATGTTGCAACTGAATTCCGAAGGCTTGCTTGACTATTTCCCAAGACGGGGATTTTACATACGCATGGTTAGCGAAAAAGAACAAGCTGACATTTATGAACTTCTTGGACTCTTGGATGCTTACTGCGCGATGACAGCAGTATCTTCTATAAGTGCCACTGAAATTACTCGAATGAAAGAGATAGCAGACAAGATAGACATAGCTATAAAATACCGAAATGTTGAAGAGTACGGTAAATTACAGCGAGATTTTCACTGGGTATATCGTCAAAAGAATACAAATGAATTAATTCTGTCTCAAATTTCAAATGCTGAAAGTGGAGTAGTGCCGGCTGTATTTATCGGAGATTCCGTGGAAAAACTAGCCGAAGTATATTCCATCGTCAATGAAGAGCATCGCGAAATTATTAGCATGTTCGAAAAAGGCGATGCAACTGCGCTATACTATTATCTTGTGAATACGCATTGGGGTCCTCGTTTTCCGCAGCTCACCAAATTGCGCACGAGGGCAAAAAGCTTATAACAAAATCTTAACGATTTAACCCTTTGCATCAACGAACTCTGTACCCGATTGATTTAATAATTCCGTTATTTTTCGTTTGCAAGAAAAAACCAAAAGCTTGCAAGATAGATTTTCGCTGCCGTTAAAATATCTTCTTCAGTCAAATACTCATCCGGAACATGGAATGTATCTTCACTTTCCGGGAAAAGAGGGCCAAATGATATGCAATTCGGGAAGGCTTTGGCGTAACTCGTGCCACCCTCGATGCAGAATTCAGCCTCTCGTCCCGTTACTGTGCTATATGCATTTCCCATTGCTTTTAAAAACGGGATCTCTTTCGAAACATAAAGGGGGTTCTGCATTGTTGTAATCTCATAAGAGCACCCATACTCTTCACAGACTTTGGAAAAACCTTCATGCAATTCCTGCTCCGTGGTCCCATACACCGTTCGCAAATTTATATTCAGTATAAGATTATCTCCCTGTAGCCATGCTCTCGTGGGGACAGCCGTAGTATAACCCATCTCCTCTCCATTAATTTCTCTCGGATGTCTTTTAAGAAACAAACTATCTGCGCCATCAAATGACCTCGAAAGCTTTTCTCTATTGAAGCGATAAAGTTCAGCATAAGAGTTGGCGGCTACACCCAATCTCTCCATTTCGCCGAGTAATTTTATAAGAGCGTTGTCGCCTCTGTGCGGAGAAGCTGAATGAACCTCCTTGCCATATGCAGTAATTTTAAAATCCCCGTAGCCCGCATAGGCCATACCCGGCACTGAGTTTGAAGCATCGGCCGCTTTAATTTCCGTGAGTTCCGCTTCTTCTGAAGTTCCCTCCTTTTTGAAGATAAATCTTACATCGCAGTACCCTTTCTCTCTATTGTAAAGTGGGAAATATCCGTCAGGTGTAAAGGAATATTCGGGAAGCGGCCAAGCTTCTTCCATGTATTTATCTATATCTGTCCAAGCAATTTCTTCGCGGGAACCGATTATAGTTTCTATGGAATAGGGATATTCTCCCATTAGCTCCCTTATCCCCTTCATGCACCAAAGGCACAGCACGGCCGGCCCTTTATTATCGAGAACACCTCTGCCGTAGAGCTTTCCATCCACTCTCTCTCCTAAGGGATTCCTTGTCCACATATCGAGGTCTCCAGTTGGCACGACATCGCAATGCGCAACGAGTCCCAGTGTTTTCTCAAACTTTCCCATCTTTGCAGAGAGAACCTCACCCTCCGCTCGCAAGTCCACATCAAAGCCCATGCTCTCGGCTTTGTTTCTGAACCAATCGATCGCTTTAGACACGGCTTCTCTGTCTTCGGAAGGACTGTAAATGGCTACACTTTCTAAGATATCCTCGAAAATCTCTTCCTTGTGTTCATCGACCCAGTCGAATATTTTTACCAATTTGTTATCCATACTTCTATACCTCTATCTCTACCTATTCTAATCCATATAGTAACCCACATCTCAATCATAGCAAAAGTCTCGTCATAAAATCGTATATGACGGATGCTATAAGCTGAATCGAAGATATATAAACATACTCATCGCTGCCGTGAATATTCTCTCCGCGAGGCCCGAAGACAAACACGGGGGCTCCATCCAGGCGCGAACCTAGATAATTAAAATCGCCTATGCTCAAGTAGTACGAAATAACCGCATCCTTATTACAGACAGCCTTTATTGACCCGAGAAGCATTTTGGTATACGGGTGTTTTTCATCTACCGTATAAGGCATAAACCCATCCGTTCCCTCGCTCGGGGTATCCCTGAAAACAATTTTCCATTCGGAGCGTATATCGGCCTCTTCTATGGCTTTCTTCAACTCCGCACTTATTGTTTTCTTGTCCTCTCCGGGCACGGTATGCCTGAACAGCTGTATTTTAGCAAAATCCGGAACGCTGCAGGCTCCGATTTCGCTCTCGATGCCTAAAACACAGTATACACCGGAACCCAGCAGAGGATCTTGCAGGCACTTTATATGTTTTATCCGGTCTACTACGGCGGCCGCATCTACAACAGCATTTATGCCTGTTTCGGGCTTTGAAGCATGCGCCGATTTTCCAAAAAGTTCGATTCCAAGCCCGTAACCGCCCTTGGCACCCAGAATCAAGGCCGGGAACTCTCCTTCACCGGATAAAGGATTCGGCTCGGTGCACAGAGAAACACTCGTACCTTTCAGTAAACCGGCTTCTATTACTGCATCGGTTCCCAGGCCGAAGGGACCCTCCTCATCAGAAACGAAGCTCGCAATAATCTCTCCTTTAAACCTATCTCCGAAATCTTCCCTGAAGGCCTTTAGAGCGAGCAATTCCGCCACTACACCACCCTTCATATCCAAAGAACCGACTCCGTAAAAGCGATCGTCATCCAATTCGCCGAGCGGGTTTTTAGTCCAGCCGGCACAAAGTTTTACGGTATCCAGATGCCCGTTGAGGCAAAGCTTCGGCCCGGGTCCTTGACCCTTCAGCTCCACCAGCACATTTTGCCCCTTGAAATTCGTTATCTTTTTTTCGTGGTAATGCATAATGCGAGCGTTGAGCCCGTTTTCCATACACCAATTCTTCGTAAAGGCCATTATCTCTTCCTCTTCGAAGTAAGGGCTTCTTATGCCGACGAGTTTGGAAAGCAGCTCTATTACATCTTGTCTTTCAAAATATTTCATTATCTATCCTTCCAAGGATCTGCGCGGTGCCGTTCGGTATTAAAAACTCCGAGCGTATTCTTTGAATTTAACTGTTCAAAGAGGGCGCTGCTTATATTTTACCGGCAGAACAACTTAATCGCCTCAAAATAGGCTCTCGCGCAGCGCATCATATCGTCCGGCTCTATATATTCTCCGCTGCTGTGGCACAGCTCCAGATGTCCGGGTCCCCATACCACAGTGGGTATATTTCCGTAATGAGAAATTAATCCGCCGTCCGTCCAGCAGGGAACGGCAACGCATTCCAATGGAGTGCCCAGCGCAATTTCTCCAGCCTGCACACAACAGCGCACCAAAGGATCTTCCGGATCGGTTTCGAAGCCCTGATGCACATATCCGTGCTCCATTATGCTTACGGGCATAACCGAAAGTTCGGCACGAAAGTCCGGATCCTCTGCCGCTAAAGAATCTAAAAGTCCCTGAAGTTGAGATGTAACACCTTCATATTTTTCCACTCCCGGCAAAAAGCGTCTGTCGAATTGCACGACGCAGTGGCCGGGCACGGTGGACGGCTGTGTTCCGCCGTCGATTACGGCAATATTCACCGTACTCTCGCCGATAATCGGATGAGTTGTAGCTCGCAAGGCAGGTTTCAGCAACTCATCCACAGCGTTTATAAAGCGGGAAGCCTTTTCGATAGCATTTATGCCTGCACTCTGGCTTCCTCCATGGACGGCGCGTCCTATAAAATCCACCTGATACCATTCGAGTCCACGCTGAGCGATGCCTATAAGCGGGGTAGACAAAGGCTCCGCTACGATGGCACCGTCGGCAGAAAGCCCGGCTTCTATAAGGTTAATAGCTCCTATACTCCCATATTCTTCGCCGGCCACACCCGTAAAAATCACATCTCCCCCTAAAGAGAGCCCGCTTCGTTTAACGGCTATGACGGCAGCCATCATGGTTGCGAGCGGTCCTTTCATATCGGCGGCGCCGCGCCCGTGAAGCCTCCCGTCCTTTATATACGGTTCGCAGGCATTCTCCATATCGTATGGCGGAACGGTGTCCGTATGACCGTTAAAGAGTAAGCTGCGTCCACCGCCGCTACCTTTCAATGTCGCAATTACATTGACACGATCGTCAGTCAGCTCCTGTAAGTGGCAAGGGATACCCTCCTCGATAAAAACTCTCTGTATATACTCCGCCACGGCGCGTTCCTGAGCAGGAATGCCCGGATAGGAGGGTATGGAGACCATATCCATCGTCCAACGCGTTATTTCTTCCTGAGTTACAGGAAAATTATTGTGCAGTCCTTTTGCTTGCATATTTAAATCTCCTCCAAATGACAGGCGATCTTATGTCCCGGAGCCAGCTCCCGCAACTCCGGTTCCTCAAAGCGGCAGCGCTCGAAGCAATATTTACAGCGGGAAGCAAATTTGCAACCCTCTACAACCGCAGCGGCATTGGGGGTTTCCCCTTC
>JAAZLU010000102.1 GCA_012799165.1 Clostridiales bacterium | reverse complement strand
TATATAGGCAAAAAACCAATATAAGCCTCCCTAAAAAGCCTATCGATATGCCCTGTCCTTCGACATTTGGAATCAGTGCCAAAAAGCCCGGCAAATTGACCCCCTGCAATGAACTTATCCACTCGATTATATGAAAGTAAACGTTGACCAATAGCGCCGAAACCAATCCGAAAAATATTCCTTCAATCGCAAAGGCCATGGTTATAGTCCGCTTTGGAACCTGATTCTGCGCAAAGAAAAAATAGTTTTCTTTAAAGCTTGTCAATCCGGAGACAAAGCAAGCAATGGCGAAAACATGCTCGATACCGCCGATTCTAACCGTATCGCTGAATGCAGCGACAACGAATTCTATCACATATAATATCGTCATGATTCCGAAAAAGCTGATGTAAAACTTTTTATAATCCCGGGTCAGAATCCTGACCGAGCTCATCAGCAAGGAATTATTTTTATCGTTTTTCATGTGAACCTCCCCCTTATTCATTATTCTTTTTGCTTCGGGCAATAAAGATGTCCTGTAAACCCGCGCGGCTCTTCCTTATACCTGTAGGCAAAACCGATTCTTCATCCGAGCCCTGCACCAACAAAGAGGCAAAACCGAGGTCTATCTTCTTTTCAACTACATTAAACGAGCCTTCAATTTCTTTGATTTGATCTGCGGGCCCCGCCAGATAGAAATAGCTTGCCATCATATTTTCCATGTTGTCTTCCAGCACGATCCGACCATGATCGATAAAGATTACTTCCTCCAGCAAGTTGCTGATTTCATCGATTAGATGTGTCGAAAGGAGGATGGTGTTTTCCTCTTCTCTGTATATGCGCAACACTTCGTCATAGAACAGCTCCCTGCTTACCGCGTCGTGACCTAAGGTAGGTTCATCGAGAAAGATGAAGTCCGCCCTTGTATGGAGTGCGACGACGGAGCGCACGATAGCGAAATATCCGGTCGATAGCTGATTGAGCCGCTTCTTCTCATCAACTCCGAAGTCCTTTAAAATGCGGCTCGCTTCTTCCAAGTTAAAGCGCGGATAAAATTGACTCGTGTACCGGCAAAAATCCCGCACTTTCATCGATTCCGGCAAAATATTGTCCGGCTCGGAGAAGTAGATGCCACGCGAAGTCTCGTCATTCAAAAGCGCTTCCCCGTCATAGATAACTTGTCCATCGCTAGCTTTAATCCTCCCAGCAATAATTTTAAGTAAAGTCGATTTGCCGGCTCCATTTCTACCTAAAAGACCGTATATCTTGCCTTTCTCAAATTCGAGATTGACTCGATCCAAGGCTTTTACATCGCGATAGTTTTTTGATATATCTCTTACCCTAATCCTCTCCATCGTCTGCCTCCTCAATCCAATTGATAAGATCCTCCTTTGAAATCTCCAGCTGCTTCGCCTCCTTTATCAACGGAAGTAAATACATCTCCTTAAAGGCTGCTTTGCGCTTTCTCTTTAACATTTCAGCTGCCCCCCTTTTTACAAATATCCCGATTCCCCGCTTCTTGTAGCAAAAACCCTCATCGATAAGGGCGTTCACTCCCTTTCCTGCTGTTGCAGGATTTATCTGAAAAACTCTGGATAACTCCGTCGTAGACGGTATCTGCATCTCCTCCGCGTAAGTTCCCGCAAGAATCGCATTCTCCAGACCTTCCTGTATCTGCAGGTAAATCGGCTTGCTGTCCTGTGTGTCCAGTTTCATGAGTATCCCCCTTTCTTGCTTTATTGGTTAATTAGTCAACTAACTAACCAACCAAGCTCAGTATAACCTAAAATCTGAGCTTGTCAAGAGCTTTTTGAAATTTATTTATTTAGCATATAGCGGGATTTTTGGAAAGGCAGGGCTACCGCGTGCTGTATCGCAAGTAGCGCACGCGCTTCGGAGAGATAGACATAGTTGCGCACAAAGGCAGGGTCATAGCCTTTGTGGAGGTTAAGGCGCGCAATCGCACGGATTACGGTCTGCCCTGCGAAGCTGTGGACAGGCGAAAGCAGCGGAGGCTTAAGCTGGGCGCCGAATACTTTCTGCTCGTAAATCCCTGGTGCGAAACTCTGCAGCCTCGCATGGACATAATAGAGCTGCTGTTTTTAGATTGAGGCAGCTACATAAGGCATCTGAAAAAATACGTTTTAAGGAGGAGAGATGTATTCGAGATTATTGTCGGCGGGTCTTTACGGTTTGAACATAGTTGTTTTATCCCCCGGTGTATCATAAAAACTGACACGCCGGGGGATAAGTTCCAGGCTTAGGTTATTTTAACAGCCTGGCATTATATCTTCAGATTAATACAGCAAATTTAAGACTATCGGAGCCCAAACCATAAATACTGCCACCATAAGGACACAGGGGAACCATCCCAACTTGATATACTCTTTCATCTTGAAGTTGCAGATACCATAGGCATAACCCTGCGCGGGCGCCGCCATAGGCGTGGCGAAGCAGATAATCGCACCGCAGGCGACACCGGCAACGACCAGGCGCGGGTCCATATTCAGGTTAATTGCCATGGTCGCCGCAATGGGAGACATAATGGCCCACACAGCGGTATTACTCATAAACTGTGTTGTGATTGCAGAGATAACACAAAACGCTGTTGCAAGCACAACGGGATTAGTCAATGCAGGGAATGCATTCTGTAGAATATTAGACAACCACTCACCTGTGCCAGAGGCCGTAATTGCTGCGGACAGCGGCAGCGTTCCTGCGACTAGGAAAATTGTGCTCCAACTAACCGAGTGCAGCGCATCCTTCTCCGAAATAAGCTTAAGTCCGACAGCAAGAGCCGCAAAGGAAGTGCTGACAATATATACGGGAACAAACTTTGTGAAACTGGCAATGACCATCAGAATAACATTGGCAAAGAAAATGAACGTTGCAGCCTTCTCCTGGAACGGGGTATAGGTGGTGGCCTTTTCCTCTTTCTCCTCTACCTTTTCAACCTTATGTGCAGTTGTAGGCGAGTTGACTTTAAGCTTCCGGCTAACAAAAAGATAGTACAACAGCAGCACAATCCACATAGGGAACTTAATCCACGTCATATCCAGCAGGCTATAACGTAATTCAGTTCCTGCGTTTTCAAGATAGGTGTTAAAGAGGATGAAATAACTCAGCGAGCTACCGATTGGAAGCATCTGCACAGAACCCCAAACTGAAACATCGGCAACAGACTTGAAAATCAGCTTGGGACTGATACCGGTTTCGTCGCAGATTTCCATCAGAATCGGAGTAAGAACCGCAATGGTCGAAGTCGCGCTAGTCATCACGCCCATCAATGTGCTGGAAAGTAATACCATCAGCATTACTTTGGTCCCGCTTCCTTTAGCATTTCTGGTCACGTACATTTTAATACGATACGTAAAGCTAGTTTTTGCAAAAACTGCGCCGATGATGAAGAGGCCTATCCAGGTTATAATTGTTGTATTGGAAAAGCCCGCCCACGCTTGGGCTGGGGTGAGGATTCCTGCCGCCTGAAGTGCAACAGGAACCATCAATGCGGTAAACGCAAGAGGCAATACCTCTGTAAGGAATGAGATGATCATCAAAACGATGACCACTAAAACGATTGCAATCTGTGTTGTCATAATGGCACTCCTTTCAAATCCTTTTTATTGTTTGTTGCGACCAAGCAAGTACTTGCTAACCCGTTCGCCGCCGATAGCCATATTCTGGGTGACTGTCATTTCGACTCCGCTGTGCCTAAACATAATATCGTACACTTTATAATAT
>JAAZLU010000101.1 GCA_012799165.1 Clostridiales bacterium | reverse complement strand
TCCATCGCCCCCGGAGCACTCTATGTCTTCGATACGGGCAGCCATTTCACCTTCGGCTTGGGCAAGAACGATACCGTAACTTTAAGGAATCCGGAAGGCCTCATAACTGACGAATATAGCTGGAGCGGCGGGCATCCTGCCGGAACCTGGTCTAGAGTTCCCGACGGAACGGGCAATTTTATAGATTACCCCAATTCCAAGGGCGTTTTGAATAAGGTTACGGATAACGCTATTGTAATCAATGAAATCGAGTCCAACGGCTCCGACAGGGACTGGGTTGAAATTTACAATAATTCTGAAAATGCCGTAAATATTACAGGTTGGTATATAAAAGATGATTCGGATGACCACTCTTCAGTAAAATTACCTGAAGGGACAATTCTGGCACCCGGAGGATATTTCGTATTTGAAGCGGACCTGGAAGGCGATGTAAAGCACTTTAACTTCGGCCTGGGCAGTTCCGACAAGGTAAGGCTGTACGATGCAAACGGAGGCCTGATGGATGAACACAGCTGGACGGCACACGCAACTTACGGCTTATCCAGAATTCCGAACGGAACGGGTGGGTTCAAGGATGTTCCCCTGACAAAGGGCAGCGAAAATATCGATGCCGACATTCAGGAAGAAGAGTTGGTGGAGCTGGATACTCGCCCCTGGCCGGGACCTGCGAGCATTCAGATTATAGACGAGACGCAGATGTTTAAGGAAGACTCTTCCGGTCTGGACTACCATGGCGGAGCTCTGTGGCTGGTGGATAACGGCACCGCGACAATCTGGAAGTTGCTCTTAAATAACAGTGGCATTCCGAGCTTCGCCCCTGGATTTGAAGACGGCAAAAGAGTTATATTCAAGAAAGATGCCGATAATCCCAATGCCGCAGGACCCGATGCCGAAGGTATTACTCTCGACAATAGAGGTATGGTCTATATAGCCTCTGAAAGAGATAACTCGGCTAAGGGAACCAATTACAATATAATTTTACAGGCGGACCCCAATCAGGACGCGCAGAAGCTTGTAGCTCTGAGGGAATGGAATGTCACCGAACTCATTGATAATGCCCGACAGGCCAGAGGAATGGAATATTATCAGGTTAAATCCAATATGGGCATCGAGGCGATCGAGTGGATTCCCAATTCGGTACTGAACGGCAAGTTATTCGATACAAGCAAAAATGCACCTTATAAATCTTCAGATTACTCCTCCATGAACGACGGTCTCTTCTTCGTCGGCGTGGAAGATGATGGATACATTTATGTCTTCGCCCTGGCAGAAGATGAGACTCCGACTCTGGTTTCACAGATAGATACAAAGCTCAGAATGCTCATGGGCCTGAATTACGACGAATTGACGGATGAAATCTGGGCTCACGCGGACAACGGGAGAGGAAATGTAGCCGCAAGAATTAAGCTGAACGGAACTGAGAATCCGAGCATGCAATACCACAATCCTCCTGCGGAATTGGATCCTACAAAGAACAACGAAGGTTTCGCCATCGCTAATGTAAATGTCAACGGAATGCGACCGGTATATTGGGTTGAAGACGGAATAACGCTCAAGTCCCTAAAGATGGGCTTTACAAATACCTACAGCTTCTCGACACAGGAACCCGACGATGACGATGATGACGACATCGCTCCCGCTCCCTCCGCTACCATCCCGGCGAATGACGGTGCGGTCAGCGTAGATTACAGCGATAATAACGGTTCAGTATCTCTCGAGATGCCCGACAAAAAGGTCGAGGAAATGATTGAGAAGAATGCCGGCACGGAAGTGAGCATCGATGCCTCCGCGGTCAAAAATGCAAGCGCTGCGGAGATGCCCAGGAAGGCTCTGGCGGATATCGCCAAGGCGGAAAAGGGTATGGAAGTTAAGCTGGCAAGCGGCAGCATCACCATCAACAAGGAGGCGGCGGCTTCAATTGCCGAGCAGGCTAAAGGCGAAAGTCTCAGCGTGGAAATTTCGCCCGTAAAGCCGGAGGAATTGAGCAGCACACAGAAAGCATCCGTCAAGACGGAAGACATCGTAGTCGATATCAATATCATCTCGGGAGAGCGCAAGATAAGCAGCTTCAAGGGCGAGCTCGAAATTAAAATCCCGTATGACGGGCCTCAGCCCGTGGCGGTATGGTACCTGAACGATGCCGGCCAGCTCGAAAGACTGGAATGCAAATTTGAAAACGGCGTGGTCACTTTCAAGCTGAACCACCTGTCGGTCTATGTGCTAGGGCAGGATCTAGCCAGAGCGACGATATGGAAAAATCCGTTCAGCGATGTAAAGGATAAGGACTGGTTCTATGCTTCAATCAAATTCGTAAACGAGAGGAAGCTGATGAACGGTGTGGGCAACAATCGCTTCAACCCCGGCGGACATGCGACGCGCGGCATGATAGCCACCATAATACATCTGATGGAGGGCAGACCCGAGCCTAAGAGCTCCAAATCCTTCAGCGATGTAGCGGATGGCAAATACTACGATAAAGCTGTCGCCTGGGCTGCGGAAAGCAAAATTCTGGGCGGTTACGGCAACGGCAAGTTCGGCCCCGACGACTATATTACGCGGGAACAGTTGGCCTCAATTCTGAACAACTACGCAAAGTATAAGGGCTACGACACATCCGCCGGAGCCGAGCCCGGAAAATTTATCGACGAAGATCAGATTAGCCCCTGGGCGCTGAAATCCGTAAAAACCATGCAGAAGGCTGGAATAATGACGGGCAACGAAAAGGCGCAATTCCTCGCCGGCTCGAAGCTCACGAGGGCGGAAGCCGCGGCGGCCATAACTAAGTTTATACAACTCCTGGTGAAGTAAAAATACTTGCTTTAAGTCCCAAAACCAAAGACATATAATTTTTCAAGCGACTCCGAAAATAATAATTCGGAGTCGCTTTTATCCGCCCCTTCGCTTGCCGTTGTGAACCGCATCTGTTATACTTTTTAATACGATAAAACTTTAACTTAAAGCGCAAAGCAAAAAGAATCCTGTATTGTCCGGAAGATATCGAGCGAGGTGATCGTGTGGAACATCGCAGGCGACCGGAATCAACTAAATTAAAATGTATAACAGTTAAGTAGCATAGTCATTCCGACTGTGCTTCTTCAATTTATCTGTATAAAGAGGAGAAGGATAAATGATAGTTTTAACAGGCAACGATCTAAGCATCGAGCAGGTGGTGGCAGTTGCCCGGGATCGCGAGCAGGTCGGATTGGACGAAAGCGCCTGCGAGCGCGTACGTCAAAGCAGGGCTCTGGTTGAAAAATACGTTGAGGAAAACCGAATCGTGTATGGTATTACCACCGGCTTCGGCAAATTTTCCGATGTGCTTATCGACCCTTGCGATGTAAGCGCATTGCAACACAATCTTATTAAGAGCCATTGCTGCGCGGTCGGAGAGCTTTTACCAATCGAAGTTGTGCGGGCAATGATGCTGATTCGAGCCAACTCCCTGATAAAAGGAAATTCCGGTATTCGTCTTTCTGTAATCGAATTAATGATAAAAATGCTCAATTCCGGGCTGCATCCGCATGTTCCTTCTCAGGGCTCTCTGGGCGCGAGCGGAGATCTCGCACCGCTGGCAAATATGGTTTTACCGCTGATCGGCGAAGGTTCTGCCGAGTATCAAGGGAAAGTTTATCATGGTGCCGACGCGCTGGCTCAAATCGGAGAAAAGCCCGTTAAATTAGTGGCCAAAGAAGGCCTGGCTTTAATCAACGGCACCCAGGCCATGACGGCGATTGCCGCGCTTTTGGTACACGACAGCGAAGAGCTTATGCGCTATGCCATACGTGCAAGCGCGATGACTTTTGAAGCACTGCTTGGCATCGGAGCCGCACTCGATCCGCGGGTCCACGAAGCGCGCAACCAATCCGGACAGATCGCCGTGGCGAAGGCTCTACGCGAAGAGTTGAAAGGGTCGAAGCTTCTGAGCGAACAGGGAGAACTTCGTGTTCAGGACGCATATTCTCTGCGCTGCGCTCCTCAAGTTTTAGGGGCATCCTACGATGCAATTGCATATGTTCGGCAAATAGTTGAGAGGGAAATCAATGCGGCAACCGATAACCCCCTAATTTTTTCAAATGAAAGCGACGCTATAAGCGCGGGAAATTTTCACGGTCAGCCTGTCGCTTTGGCGATGGATTTTTTGAAGATCGCTCTCAGCGAAATAGCGAATATATCCGAGAGACGCATAGAGCGCCTGGTAAATCCCTGTCTTTCAAACGGACTTCCGGGATTTCTAGTCCATCAGCCGGGGCTGCAGTCCGGATTTATGATTGTCCAGTATTCGGCGGCTTCGCTCGTATCCGAAAACAAGGTGTTGGCTCATCCGGCATCCGTGGATTCCATCCCCTCTTCCGGAAATCAGGAAGATCATGTAAGCATGGGCACGACGGCGGCCCGTCAGGCGCGAATGATATACAATAATTCTTTATATGTTGTTATGATGGAGATGATGGTTGCGGCGCAGGCGCTTGAATTCCGCGAAAAAGACAAAATGGCTCCTTTGACAAGGAGGACTTACGACGCCGTGCGCAGAGTGGTTAAGAGCTTCGATTGCGATCGCGTCGTCAATACGGACATCGAAGCCTTAAAGCAGGCTGCCGAAGACAGACTAATTTAGCTTATCCGATTTTGATGAGAATGTACGGAATTAAATTAAAGGAGGGATTCATCGTGAATAAACAGATCGATCAGGCTATGACGATTAAATTGGAAAACATTTTTCCCGAATTACCCCCGATTCCGGAGTTCGATTCCCGAAAGAGACGGGCCCCGAATCGTAACTTCAGCTTGAGCGAGACGGATACCCGTCTGGCTCTGAAAAACGCCCTGCGCTATATCCCGGAAAAGTGGCATGCCGAGCTGGCTGCAGAATTTCTGGAAGAATTGAAGACCCATGGCAGGATTTACGGCTATCGCTTCCGCCCGCAAGGTGCCATTAAAGCTAGACCGATTGAGGAGTACAAGGGCAAATGCATTGAAGGCAAAGCCTTTCAGGTAATGATCGACAATAACCTGGATTTCGACATCGCCTTATATCCCTACGAACTGGTAACCTACGGAGAAACCGGTCAGGTATGCCAGAACTGGATGCAGTATCAGCTGATTAAGAAGTATCTGGAAGAACTGAGCGACGAACAGACCCTGG
>JAAZLU010000100.1 GCA_012799165.1 Clostridiales bacterium | reverse complement strand
GGCGTAATCTTGACCGCTCCGGTTCCCTTCTCGGGGTCAGGAAATTCGTCGGCAATTACGGGCAACTCGCGGCCCACCAAAGGCAATATCACACTCTTGCCGACGAGATGTTTGTATCTTTCGTCACTCGGATGGACGGCCACCGCGGTATCCGCGAACATGGTCTCCGGCCTCGATGTCGCAATCACCAGGCCTTCGCCGCCGTCCGCGTCCGGATACCTGAAATACCAATACTTGCCGCTCCTATCCACATGTTCGACTTCTATGTCCGAGAGGGCACTTCCGCAGACCGGACACCAGTTTATGAGCCTAGCACCCTTGTATATCAATCCCTTTTCGTAAAGATTGACGAAGTGCTTTATAACTGCCTTGCTGCAGCCCTCGTCCATAGTAAATCGTTCCCTGCTCCAGTCGCAGGAAGTACCGAGCTTTCTCAGCTGAAGATTTATGCGGCCTCCGTACTGCTCCTTCCAGACCCAGCAGCGCTTGAGGAATTCCTCTCGCCCTATATCGGCCTTCGTCTTACCCTCCTCCTCCAGGAGCCTGGTTGCAACCTTAACTTCCGTTGCGATGCTCGCGTGGTCGGTCCCGGGAAGCCAGAGAGTGCTGAAACCCTGCATCCTCTTAAAACGCACCAGGACATCCTGAAGGGATTGGTCCAGGGCGTGTCCCATGTGAAGTTCCCCCGTTATATTCGGCGGGGGCATCATCACGGTGAAGGGTTTCTTCTCCGCGCAGAGCTTCGGAATGAAGGCTCCGCTCTTCTCCCAGCGCTCATATATGCGATCTTCAAATGTCTTAGGGTCGTATGCCTTTGCAGGAATCTTTTCCATTGGGTAGCTGTCCTTTCCATCGAGTATTATCAATATTAAATTATACTACACTTTATGCAATTTTAAAAAGCCCGGAGTTTCCTTTCAAAAAATTCGGGCTCGCAGATCGATCCGGTGCTGCCTAGCCGATGCGCTGCTTCCCTCATTCACCGCCGGAAAGACTCTCCATCCTCTCGATGCAAAGCTTCATGTCTTCAGGAAGCGGAGCTTCGACGAGGATATATTCTCCACCGCGCATCTTCGAAAAACCGAAGCTGCAGGCATGCAGGGCCTGCCTGTTCATCAAATCCTCGCCCGCACCGTAGCCGAAAAGCTGCCCGTAGAGCTCGTCTCCGACTATCGGATGGCCGATATGCGCAAGGTGCGCCCTTATCTGATGAGTTCTTCCCGTAAGGAGGGTCAATTCCACGAGACTGTAACCCCGAATCCGGCCGCTGCAATCATCTTCCGCCTTGAAAATCTCCAGACTCCTGTAGAGAGTCCGGGAGGGATATCCGCCTTCGATGACGCATCGCCTGGCCTTGTGTCCGGGCTCCTTGCCCAGAGGCGCATCTATCTCTCCCTCTCCTTCCAATATCCCGTGAACCGCCGCGATGTATTTTTTCTCCGTGCGGCCCTCCGCCATCTCGCCCGCCATATAATTATGGGCGTGCGAGTTCTTAGCGGCTACAACGAGCCCTGAGCTGTCCCTGTCCAGACGATTTACGAAGTGAACCTTGAAGAATTCGTCCCTCTGCTCCATGCGGTGAGCCAGCGCGTTCGCCAAGGTTCCGCTCTGATAGTTCTTAGTGGGATGCATCACGAGGCCGGGCTGCTTATTTATTATGAGTAGATCCAGGTCCTCGTAGCGAATGTCCAAAGCTATATCGCAGGGTTCGAAGTAACTCCTCTCCCTGGGAAGAACGACGCAGAGCAAATCGCCCGCGCGCCCCTTTTCCTTGAGCCTTGCGGGCTCTCCGTTAAGCAGGACCTCCCCCGACACCTTCAGCTTTCGCATAAGCCTTGAGGAAAGGCCGAGCCTCCTTCGCATCAACTCGCTGATATATAAAGATTCGTCCTCCGACTTGAGCTCGTAATTTATCTTACCACCCATAAGCTATAAAAACTTCGACTTTACTTTGGCCCAGAAATCGTAGTCCGCGAGCCTCACCAGCTGTATCTCGTCATCCGAAAGTTCGACAGCCACTTCCTCGCAATTCTCAAAGAAATGCTCCCTGCCGTCGACTATCAGATAACCGCTCTTCTTGAACTCCTTATCCGGATATATGTGAACAACCTGACCCGGAGGCACGAGTATGCTGGAAGTGAAGCTGCGAAAAACAATTGTATTCATCGGTGCTATGGGGGTCACCTGCAGCAGGTCTATGCGCGGATCGACTATGCTCCCGCCGAGTGAATAGTTGTAGGCGGTGCTGCCTGCTGAGGAAGCCACGAGTATTCCGTCGCCGGAAAATTTTTCTATAAAACTTTCTCCTATCGCCAGATTGAGGTGAGTCACCTTGGAAATGCTTCCTTTGTAAACCACATCCGTAAGCGCTTTGAAGCTATGCTGCATGCCGCACTGCGTTCGGACGGTTGCCAACAGCAACTTGTGCCTCTGCACTCGAAAATCACCGGTCCTGATAACTTCTACCAGTTCATCCAGGTTCTCGGGCTGGAATTCCTGAAAGAAACCTAAGTGTCCGGTATTTACACCCACGAAAGGTATCGAAGGAAAGCCGCATTCCTGCAGGCCGTGCATAAATGTTCCGTCTCCTCCGACCACGCAGACAAACTCCGTGTCCGCGCCGAACTTCTCCTGCACGGAAAAGCCGCGAGCGATGAGTTTATCCTTCAACTGCCCGGCGACTTTGAGCGAAGCTTCGCTGTCGTTACTGTATATGAATATATTTTTCATTTTACTTCAGGATTTCCTCGAGCCTTGTGAGCAGAGCCTCGAAGGTCCTCATCGCAGCCCTGATAGGCTCCGGCGAAGACATATCGACCCCCGCAAGTTTAAGCAGCTCGAGAGGATAATCGCTGCCTCCCGATTTCAGGAACTCTATATACTTTTCAGCCGCGGGTTCGCCCTCTTCCAAAATCTCGGATGAGATTGCCGTCGCGGCGGCATGCCCCGTGGCGTACTTGTAGACGTAAAAAGCTCTGTAAAAGTGGGGAATCCTCGCCCACTCCGCAGCTATAAGCTCGTCATAATTCATATCCGGGCCATAGTACTTGGCATTCAGTTCCCCGTAGAGTTTGGAGAGCGACTCGCCGGTCGGCATATCGCCCGCCTCTACCCTCGCATGAACCTCCCGCTCGAACTCAGCAAACTGAGTCTGGCGGAACATAGTGCCCTTAAAGCCGTCGAGATACTGATTTATGAGATATGCTTCCTCGAGCTCGCTTTCCGCGTTCGCAATCAGATATCTGTAGAGCAGCGACTCGTTGACAGTGCTGGCCACCTCCGCGGTGAATATCGGATATCTTGCATTTATGTATTCCTGATTCTTGTTGGAATACCAGCTCTGCATCGAGTGTCCCATCTCATGGATAACGGTAAACACATCGTCTAATTTATTATCATAGTTCAGCAGCATGTAGGGTGCACTATCGTAGCAGCCTCCCGAGTAGGCCCCACTGGTCTTGCCGGGGGTTTCATAGACATCGGTCCATCTACTTTCAAAGGCCATGCGCACATTGCTTCTATATTCCTCCCCCAGAGGGATCAAAGCCTTGTCTATTATCTCCTTGGCCTCCTCGTACTCGATATGTTTTTCAGGCAAATCAAGGATCGGAACATAAATGTCGTACATGGCCAAATCTTCGAGGGCCAGCATTCTCTTTCTGAGGGCAACATATCTATGCAGAAGGTGCAAATTTTCGTTTACCACATCTATGAGATTATCGTAAACCTCGCGGGGCACATTATCGTCAAAGACGGATGCCTCCAGAGCCGAAGGATACTTTCTGATCCTCGCACTCGCCACATCCTGACGCACGCTGTAACTGTAGAGGGTGGAGATCGTATTCATGTATTTTTTGTACATCTCGTACATCCGCTCGTAGGCACGCTTTCGAACATCGCGATTCTTACCGCTTAAAAGTCCGACATAGTTGCCGTGTGTGAGCTCGATCTCCTCGCCGTCCGCACCCTCGATGCTTCCGAAGGAAAAATCTGCATCGCAGAGCATAGAATAGCTTTCGTGCATTACCCAGCTTATCTCGGAAAGGCTCGCCAGAATCTTCTCCTCCTCCTTTGAAAGTATATGGGGTTTCTTTCTTATCAGTTCGTCTATGGAATGAGCGTAAACCTTGAGTCCTTCCTCACTTTCGATCCACTCCCTGAGCTTTTCCTCGGGGATTTCGGAGAGTTCCGGTTCGAAGAAGCTGAGTTGCTCGCTAACCTTGGCACCGGCGGCCATGCAGGCTCCCGCAAGGGCCTGAAATTGAGAAACCCTGTTGTCCTCGTCCTTCTTGTGCATCGCATAGGTGAAAGCCTTCTCCAGCTTGCGCGACAGTGTACACATGTCCTTGAAAGCGGAAAGCAAGGTCTTTGGCCCCGTATCGAGACTGCCTCTGTATTCGGTAAACTTCTCCGCCATAGCCACGCATTCCTTTAAATCCTTCTCGCAGCTCTCCGCGTCCGAATACATGGCCTCTAAGTCCCATTTATAAATTTCCGGTATATCTGTTCTCTCTCTCGACATCGGGCACCTCCCTTGAAAATCCGCCTTGCAGCGTCAATAATAAGCGAGAATATTGTATCATAATATCAGGCATCGTGGTATACTTTGACTTGCAGTGATATACTTTGCCTTAGAGGAGACTTGATTGCAATGACACTGAGAAAATTGTACGAAATACTCGATATCGAAGGTCCCGAAGATTTAGAATTTTTCGAACAACTCGCCGATCTGATGGAGACGGAGGGGCATATAAGCGCAGAGAATTTCGCCTATGTACTCTCGGAACTCAACCCGCAGACTGCGGAGGAATTCGTCGAGACTTATATCGAAGAACTCGAACAGGCCCTGCCCGAGGGTGAGGGCGACGGAATAATGGAAACCCTCGATACCATGCAGCACAGGCTCATACTTCTTGCGGAGGAACTCGATGACGAGGATTCCCGCAGCGATTTTTGCGATGAACTCTACAAGCTCAGAGAGTGGCTGCACGAAGAAG
>JAAZLU010000013.1 GCA_012799165.1 Clostridiales bacterium | reverse complement strand
CTCAGACCGAGAAACTCTTCGCCGTCTGCCGCATGCGTCATATTCCCGTCTTCACATTCATGAACAAACTGGACAGAGAAGCAAGAGACCCGCTCGAGCTTATAGGTGAGTTAGAGGATATGCTCGATATGCCAGCAACCGCGGTCACCTGGCCCATAGGCAGCGGACTCAATTTTCAGGGCATCTACGATATCGCTCACAACGCGGTGCATCTGTATAAAGAAAAGAAGATTTTGCAGCTTGGAGATGCGGGCGTTAACGATCCAGTGCTCGAGGAACATCTTACGGGGATGAATCTTAATGCCTTGCGGGAAGGCATTGAACTTTTAGAGGGTGCGGGCCATCCCATGGACGAGGATGCCGTGCTTGCGGGCGAGCTCACGCCGGTATTCTTCGGTTCCGCTCTTGCGGATTTCGGAACCATTCCCTTTTTAAAGGAATTCCTTCGCATGTCTCCGCCTCCGGGCCCGAGGAAGACCGCGGAAGGAGGATTTGTACATCCGACGGACCCCGAGTTTTCGGGCTTCGTCTTCAAGATACAGGCGAATATGAACCCCGCCCATAGGGACAGGCTGGCTTTCCTTCGAATATGCTCCGGCGAATTCGAAAGAGGCATGACTGCAAATCTTTATAGGACCGGCAAGACATTGAAATTGGCGCAGTCCACGCATTTAATGGCAAACGAGAGGGAGAATGTGGAACGAGCGCTCGCGGGTGACGTAATAGGTATTTATGACAACGGGAATCTCCGCGTGGGAGATACGCTCTACACCGGCAAGGAACCTGTATGCTTTGAGCCGCTGCCGACATTTCCGCCTGAGCTCTTCGCCATGGCGGCTCCCTTGGACAGCATGAAGGGAAAGCAATTCCAGAAGGGCGTGGAGCAACTTTCTCAGGAAGGGGCTATACAGGTCTATAGGAACGAATATAACGAGGTTATACTCGGCGCCGTTGGAAGGCTCCAGCTTGAGGTCTTCGAATACAGGCTCGAAAACGAGTATAACGCTCCGCTAAGGATGAGAGATCTGGATTTTTCGCTCGCTAGGTGGGTCAAGGGCAGCAAGGTCGAGGATATAAAGCGCACGCTCGATTCCCGCAGCATGCTCGTATTCGACAGGTTCGAAAGGCCGATAATACTCTTCGCCAATCGTTTTACCCTGGGCTATTATATGGAAAAGCATAAGGATATTCAGCTTGCGGAGGCCATGGATGTGAAGGATCCACTGCCTTTAAATTAGAAGTTATCAGCTTATTTCTCCTGTAGCGGAATTTAAAGACTTGTAATTCTTTTAGAATATCTTGTAGACGATATTATTTAAAAATTCTTAAAGTATTAAGACTTCCTCGAGGGACCTTTGATTTCCGGGGGAAGTTTTTTGTATATAGTGAAATACATCGTCGCAAAACAGGCGGAGGCGCCGAGCAGCTGGGAGATGACCTCGGCCCAGAATACGCCGTCTACCCCCATGCCTATGCGGGGAAGAAGCAGAGTAAGAGGTACTATCAGTATAAGTTTTCTGAGAATCGAAAAGAAGAGGGCATATTTAGGGCGGTTCAAGGCGACGAAAGTATTCTGCCCGGCCAGCTGAAAGCTCATCATAAAGTAAGTTGCGTAGTAAATGCGCAGACATTTTATAGTGAGTTCCGTAAGCTGCGCATCGCCCGTGAATATTGCGATGAGTATACCCGGGGCCAACATAAGCAGCAACCATGCCGCCACATTGTAGCCGAGGGCGGCCTTGGTCATAAATTTTATGGTTTCCTTAACGCGGGAGTGTTTTGCGGCGCCATAGTTGTAGCTCATTATGGGTACTGCTGCCGTTGTTATGCCCGAGAGGGGCTGGCTTATAACTTCGCGAATTGAATTTATAATCGACATCGCCGCGATATAGAGCGTGGAGAGAGCTCCTGCGAATTGCTTTAGGGTGAGATTGACCACCGCCTGCGCGATGCTGTTTGAAAATTTAAACATGAACCCCGTCGCGCCGAGCCTGAGAATTCCTCCGGCCTCATTCGTATCTATGCGCAGCTTTTCGATTTTCAGGAGTGTTCTCTTTCCCGTGAGGAATATCAGCACCCAGGCCGCGCTTACGAATTGCGATATTACGGTTGCTATTGCGGCTCCCTTAACACCCATATCAAAGACGAAGATGAAAATCGGATCCAGAACTATGTTCAGCACGGCACCTATCAATACCGTGCCCATCCCGACTTTCGCAAAGCCCATGCCGTTGATGAAGGGGTTCATCCCTAAGCTTATCATGGTGAATACGGTCCCAAGCAGATAGATGTTGATGTATTCGAGGGCGTAGGGTAGAGTCTCCTCATCTCCGCCCATGGCACCCAAGATCGGCTCCGCCAGCAAGAGAAGAATTATCATCAGGGCGACACCTATAAGCAGAAGCATGGAAAATGAACTCTCCATGATGCTTCTTGCTCGCTCTTTATCGCCCTCGCCTCTGGCTATGGAGCAGAGCGGATTGCCGCCGGTGCCGCAGAGGTTTGCAAAGCCTGAAATAAGTGTAATGAGGGGAAAAGCGATACCTATGCCCGACAGCGCAGCGGTGCCGATTTCGGGTATGCGGGCTATGAACATCCTGTCCACGAGGTTGTACAGCACATGCACAATTTCCGCAAGGGTTATAGGAGCTGCCATGCGCAGCACTGTTGCAGCGATGCTGCCCTGAGAAAAATCTCCCGATTTTGATACTTTCTCTCCGCGCATTGCGACTCCTCTCTGATGATGATGTATTATGTTACACCAATTATAATTTATTTACAAACCACAATATCTAGTATAGAATAGCAGTGAAAATTACCGCTCTTGTGGTATTCCTAAAGAAAAGGAGATTGTATATGAGATGCCCCTTTTGTGAAGCCCCCGATACCAAGGTGATAGATTCAAGGCCCACCGACGAGGGTCAGTCGATAAGAAGGCGCAGGGAATGCGAAACATGCAAGAAGAGGTTCACGACCTACGAGAGGGTCGACGCGGTCTTCTTCATGGTAGTAAAGCGCGACGGAAGCAGGGAGTCCTTCGACAGGAATAAGGTGCTCAACGGTATAATTAAGGCCTGCGAGAAGCGCCCCGTAACCATGGATCAGATGGAAGCCGTCGTCTCTGAGATAGAGCGCGGCCTCAACAATATGATGGAAAAGGAGATAAGCAGCGAGTTTATAGGCGAGGTCGTGATGGAAAAACTCAAAACTCTCGACGAGGTGGCCTATGTTCGCTTTGCCTCCGTTTACAGGCAGTTCACGGATGTGAGCACCTTCGTAAAGGAGGTGGAGAAGCTGCTGGGAAGTTCCGCGGAGGGCAAGCTTTCCAAGTCTAATTCTGTTTCTAAGAGCGTAAAAGATGAATAAAGAAAAGTTGATAGTGGCTATAGACGGACCCGCGGGAGCGGGAAAGAGCAGCGCGGCCAAGCTGCTTTCGGCGCGTATCGGCGCCGACTACATAGATACCGGTGCAATGTACAGGGCGGTAGCTTTAAAGCTTATCAGGACGGGAACCGATTATCGCGACGCCGAAGCTCTCGACGCCATGCTAGAAAGTACGCTGATAGATTTCGAGGCCGGGCGTACGATCCTCGACGGAGAGGATGTAAGCGGCCTGATAAGGACGCCCGAGATAAGTGCACTCGCATCGCCTTCTTCAGCGGTGCCCGCAATCAGATACAAGCTGACTGCCTTGCAGCAGGCAATGGGCGAGGAGAAGAGCGTCGTGATGGACGGAAGGGACATCGGAACGGTGGTATTTCCGAATGCGGATGTCAAATTCTTTCTGACTGCCTCGGCCGATGAGCGCGCCCGCAGGCGCATGCTGGAGCTTCAAGGAAAGGGCGAATCCGCGGACTTCGATGAGGTAAAAGCCGAAATTGAAAAGAGGGACCGCCAGGATTCCCAAAGGGAGTTTCGCCCGCTCAAGAAGGCTGACGACGCAATCGAGATAGATTCGACCCGGATGAATATAGAGCAGGTGGTTTCGCTGATGTCGGATATTATAGACGCGAAGAGGATGGATTTGCATGGACATAAAGGAGATTAGACTTGCTCTGGCCTCCGGTTCTCCCAGACGCATAGATATGCTGGCTGCGGACGGAGTGAATTTTGAGATCGTAAAGCCTTCCTGCAGCGAGGAAATTATTACGAAGCTCAGCCCCGCGCGGACGGCCATGGCTCTGGCACTGCGTAAGAACTTGAGTGCCTGCGAGGTTTTAAAGCTCGGGAATGAGAAAGGAAGCGGACTTGAGGATTTCGATCTGCTGCTCTCCGCAGATACAGTCGTCGCGCTGCAGGAGGAGCTCATAGGAAAGCCGCGCGATGAAGAGGATGCTGCGTGCATACTTCGTGAACTTTCAGGAAGGGTGCATATCGTGTATACGGGAGTCTGCATCTATGAGCCGAAGAGCGGTAGGAGGGAAGTTTTTTGCGATTCCTCGGAGGTGCATTTTAAAAATTACGATGACGATGTGATTTCGGAGTATATAGCGAGCGGAGAGCCCATGGATAAGGCCGGGGCCTATGCGATTCAGGGAGGATTCGGAAAATACATCGAAAAGGTGGAAGGCAATGTGGATACCGTAATCGGGTTCCCCTACGGAAGGATAAAAGAAATTATCAAAAATTGGTAAAAATTCCAGAAATATGCTATAATATCCTCCTGCGGGAAGTGGGAGGATTTTTTATGAAAAGAGGATATGCGAATAGCTGCGGGCAGGATCGGAACGCTTTTTCACTAAAGGAGCTGCCTGCAAGCGAGAGACCCAGGGAGAAGATAATGAATTGTGGAGTGCAGAGCCTGTCGAACGCGGAGCTGCTCGCGGTGCTGATCTCCTCGGGCGTAAAGGGAGAGTCGGCTCTGGCCTTGGCGGGAAGGCTGCTGGCCCTTGAGAGCGGCAGGATAGGATCTTTTGCGGTCTATCAGCCGGAGGAATTTATGAAGGTTCAGGGTATAGGGGTTGCCAAGGCCTGCGTAATATCGGCGGCGATAGAGTTGGGCAAGAGGGTCGCATGCAGTCCGCCCGGCGAAAAAGTATGCCTCGATTCGCCCTCTAAGGTGGCTGCCTTCTTTATGCCGCGCATGCGCTATCTGAAGAAGGAGCACTTAAAGCTTGCGCTCATCAATGTGAAAAATGAACTCATAATGGAGGACGATATATCCAAGGGAGGTATCAGTTCTTCTTCCGCGCAGCCCAGGGAGGTCTTCGCAAGTGCGGTAAGGCGCGGTGCTTACGCGGTGATACTGGTGCACAATCATCCCAGCGGAGATCCTACTCCCTCGGATGCAGACATAAGGATTACTCGACAGCTTTCCGAGGCGGGAAAGGTGCTTGGCATAAGGGTTGTGGATCATGTTATCGTCGGAGACGGCAGCTGGGTGAGCATGGCTAAGGAGGGGCTCATATGAGCAGAATGCGGGAAAGTTTTGAGCATAAATAGTTTTTTCACTTTAATATATGTCCTTTTGGTGTTAGAATTACTTACATATCGAGATATTTTTGCTTCGGAAGGACTGAAATGGGAAAAGTTGCTCTTATTAGCTCCGGTAAAGGAGGGGTGGGAAAAACAACTGTCGCCGTAAATCTGGGCGCCACACTCGCATTGAAGGGTGCCCGGGTCGTACTCGTGGATTTCAACATGGGTCTTCGCAATCTGGATATATACATGGGTATGGAGGATCGCTGTCTTTTCGATCTAGGAGATGTGTTTACAGGCGTATGCAGGGTCGAGAGGGCTCTCGTTCACGACGAGCGATTCGGCGAGTTATATATGCTGCCCTGCCCGCAGTTTAAGGATATAGCGGGTATTAGTGCGGAACATATTACGAGCTTGTTCGCCCTCCTTAAAAGCCGTTTTGATTATATATTGATGGATATGCCCCTCAACATGGGCGCAGCTTTGGAATGCGCCGCGCCGTCCGCAGATATTGGGATATTGGTGTTGATTCCTGATTTCATCGCGCTGCGCAATGCGGACACGATGGACAGAAGGCTCGAGGCTCTGGGAATAAGGAAGCGCTGCTACATAGTTAACAAAGTCGATATGAAGCTTCAGGCGAGCGCTGCGGTCCCGGATATGGAGAAGATAGACAGAAATATGAGAATTCCTATGGCGGGCATCATACCGTGTGACGAGAATATCCACAGCGGCAACAACTCCGG
>JAAZLU010000099.1 GCA_012799165.1 Clostridiales bacterium | reverse complement strand
TAGACGGCATAAAATCCTTAAATGAATCCACCGCGTTAAGCCTGCACTCTATGGCATGACCTTTAAGCGCAACTTCTTCCTGCTTATATCTGAGCTTGAGTCCGCTCGCTATCCTAAGCTGTTCCTTTACTATATCGATGCCGGTTACCATTTCCGTTACAGGATGCTCCACCTGAATTCTCGTGTTCATCTCGATAAAGTAGTAATTCAAATCTTCATCCAATAAAAATTCTACGGTCCCCGCCCCCTCGTAATTGCAAGCCTCGGCAGCCTTTACCGCAGCCCGACCCATCTCTTCTCGCAAGCTTTCTCCCACAGCAGTGGAGGGAGCCTCTTCCAGCATCTTCTGATGACGATGCTGTATGGAGCACTCTCTTTCTCCAAGATGGATGGTATTGCCAAACTTGTCGGCGAGTATCTGTATCTCTACATGCCGCGGGTTTTCTATCAGCCTTTCCATGTAGACTTCGTCGCTTCCGAAGTTAGCCTTCGCCTCGCTCTTTGCCACAATAAAATGTTCTTCCAGCTCTTCCATGGAATCGACTCGCCTTATCCCCTTGCCCCCGCCGCCGTACACGGCCTTTATGAGCAGAGGAAAGCCGATTTTAGCGGCTATCTTTTTGGCATCTTCGAAGCTCTTTACATCTCCGTCGCTGCCGGGTATTACGGCTACGCCGGCCTTCTTCATCAGATCTCTGGCCGCGGATTTCTGACCCATAAGCGCTATGACTTTCGAATCAGGACCTATAAATTTTAAACCGCAGGATTTTATGGCAAAAGCAAAATCATCCCTTTCGGATAAAAGTCCGTAACCGGGATGTACCGCATCGCAATCGGTATTGACCGCAGCTGAGAGTATATTTTGAATATTAAGATAGCTGTCCTTGGCGCTCGGTCCGCCTATGCATATCGCTCGATCCGCTAATTTAACTGCGAGAGAATCTTTGTCGGCCGTGGAATATACCGCCACGGCCTCGATATCCATTTCGTGGCATGCTCTGATTATCCTTACCGCTATTTCGCCCCTGTTGGCTACCAATACCCTGTTTAGCATCTAAAACTCCGCTATCTCCATAATGACCTGATCGTATTCGACCAACTCTCCGTCCTGCGCCTTTATAGACACAACTTTGCCGGATACGGGTGAAACGATATGGTTCATCATCTTCATAGCTTCCACTATGGCCACCTCGTCACCCTCGCTAACGATGTCGCCTACCTTAACAAAGGGCTGCGCGTCGGGTGCAGGAGCCTTATGATATATGCCTACGAGCGGAGACTTCAGCTTAAAATAGTCGCTTTCGGCCTCAGCAGCCGCGAAGTCTTTTTCTCCGGCTGCGGCTGCAAGCGATGCCGGAGCACATGCTCCCACATCCGAAAAGGGGGAATTAGGCATATCGTAAATAGAGGCGGAATGCTTTAAATCGTCCGCCACAGAAGCAACGAAAGGCGGCTTCATCAGGATTTTGGCTTGTCTCTTCCGAAGCCTTATCTCGAAATCTCCGTCCTTGACATGCAAATCCGTCGCGTCGGAAAACGAGAATTCTTTCATTAACTCTTTAATTTCTTCTAATTGCATTAGAGTTTCGCCTTTATGTAGTCCACTATGTCCTGAACCGTTTCCAGCTTATTGAAATCTTCGTCAGCTATTTCGATGCCGAACGCGTCCTCCATAGCCATGGTAATCTCCACAACATTCAGAGAGTCCGCCCCGAGATCTTCCATAACTTTAGCCTGGGGAGTTACTTCTTCCGGCTCGCAGCTGAGATTTTCTACAATAATTTCCACAACCTTTTCAAATACTTCGTTTGCCATTTTAAAATCACCTTTCTCCTGAAACATTGGCGGGCATACAATTCCCACCTGAAATACAGCTTGATTTGCATAAGAATATTTATATAAATATATTTATATAAATATATTTATGGATTATATTGATATATATGAGCTTTGTCAAGGCTAAAATCGCTAAAGAACAAAACTCCATTAAAAATACACAATTAAAATATATTAGACTTAAAAAAACACCCCGAAACTATGCTTGGGGTGTTAACACTTCTTAAATTTAGCCATCTCTGCAAGCTTTCAATAGTTAATAACTAACTAGTTTCGCGCTCGGTCGTAGCTTACACCGCGGACACGCTCTCGCTAACACGGGTACCCCGAGCGGTTCTATGCTCTGCCTTCGTC
>JAAZLU010000098.1 GCA_012799165.1 Clostridiales bacterium | reverse complement strand
TGCAGCAGCGAATCGAGATTGCGCGGATCTATCATCAGCACGGCCTGCTTTTCGTCTATCTTACCTTCATCGACCAAGTCGCATGCGATCTTGAGAGCCGCATGAGCCGTCCGCTTGCCGTTTCTGGTCTGCAGAATGTAGAACTTTTCTTCCTCTATGGTGAACTCAATATCCTGCATGTCGCGATAGTGATCCTCGAGCACGCGGCAAATCTTAACGAACTCGTCGTAAGCTGCGGGCATTACCTCCTGCAGCTTAGCTATAGGCATCGGGGTGCGAACACCTGCGACCACGTCTTCGCCCTGTGCATTCATCAGGAACTCGCCCATTATCCGCCTCTCGCCTGTCGCGGGGTCTCTTGTAAATGCTACGCCGGTCCCGGAAGTTTCGCCCATATTGCCGAATACCATGGGCATAACATTGACTGCCGTGCCCCAGCTGTATGGAATATCGTTGTCCCTCCTGTAGACGACGGCTCTCGGGTTATCCCAGCTTCTGAATACGGCTTCTATAGCGGCGAAGAGCTGAACCTTGGGATCGTCCGGGAATTCCTCTCCGGTCTTCTCCTTGAATTCCTTCTTGAATAGCTCTACCAACTTTTTTAAATCTTCGACATCCAAATCGACATCGTTGCTTACGCCCTTAAGAGCCTTCATATCGTCGATGAGCTCTTCGAATTTCTTCTTGCCCGTATCCATAACGACATCGGAATACATCTGTATAAATCGTCTGTAGCAGTCCCATGCCCACCTCGGATTACCCGACTTTTCCGCAATCGTGTTTACGACCTTCTCGTTTAAGCCGAGGTTCAGTATAGTATCCATCATGCCGGGCATGGAGGCCCTTGCGCCGGAACGCACCGAAACCAACAGCGGATTGCTCACACTTGCGAACTTCTTGCCGTTAATCTCCTCCATCTTGGCCACGCTCTCTACTATCTCGGCCCTGAGGCTGTCTTCAATCTTCTTTCCGCCCTCATAATAGCGTATGCATGCCTCCGTAGTTATCGTAAAACCGTGCGGGACGGGAAGACCTATATTTGTCATCTCGGCGAGGTTCGCACCCTTCCCGCCTAAAAGATTGCGCATCGAGGCATTACCCTCGGAAAACATATACACATATTTCTGACTCATTTGAGCCTCCCTATCACTTAATCACCACTCACATTAACTGACTATCTAAAAACTTATTTGAATAACTATATACCCAATCCACGCTCTTGCGCAAGGATTGGGCAAGGAAAATCGCAGTTTCCTATTTAAAATATTTATAATAATCGAGCTCCAGAACTTTTTTGGAGAAGTTGATAAGTCCCCTGACGGTCTGCTTAACTTCGCTTATGTACGAATCGGAAACCTCTCCGGCATCTGGCGAGGGAGTGAACTTCCCGCTCGATGTATTGTAAAAACCCTTCTCTGTAAGCCATGTCCCGTTCGTCCACATCACGAGGGGCTGTTCATTCGAGAAGACATCCCTTCCGACCAGCAGCCTCGAATCGTAATCGACTCCGAAGAGATTGCAGAGAGTCGGCAGTATATCGAGCGAATATGTCGGAGTGGCTATTACGGGGGGCTCATCGTCCTCGAGGCATCCGCTCCAGATTATGAGCGCGCTGTGGTCCCTCTCTTTGACATTGCTGTAGCTGTAGCCGTAAAGCTCGGACAGATAATCCTTGTCCGTCCCCCAGGCGCTGCTGTTTTCCAGGCCGTAGGGATAGTGGTCCGTGCTTATGACTATAACCGTGTCGTCGGCGATTCCGGCCTTTTCGAGCTCGCTTATGGTGTATTCCATCGCATATTCGAGCTCCATATTGCAGGCCAAAAAGCCCTTTACAAAGGCGCTGCCCTCGAAGGAATCCAGGACATGCATATTCTTTTTCGACATCGTGTTGGAACCGGGTCCGTAATTGCAGTGTCCGCTTATCGTCATGTAATACACGCTGAAGGGCTGCTTGTCGATATATTGAGGCAAGGTGTATTCCATCATCTCAAGGTCCGACTCCGGCCATACCCCCGACAGCCCCTCCTCCAAGCCGTTACCCTTTGCGATGTAATCGTCGTACCCGAGGCCGGGATGGGTCTTGTCGCGGTCATAATAAGTCTGATAACCGTTATGATATGCGCAGGAAAAATAGCCCAGCTCCCTGAGTTTATTCCCTATCGTCGTCGAATTGTCGTGGCCGATGGTATTCTTTATGCTCTTGACCCCCGCCGTCGGAACGATTCCGAAGACGACCGAATATTCTCCCGTGGAAGTGCTGCCTCCCCAGGCCGGCTG
>JAAZLU010000097.1 GCA_012799165.1 Clostridiales bacterium | reverse complement strand
CGCCACGAACTTATTCTTAAAATCGATGCTCTCAAAACCTGCCTTCTTAACCAGCCTCTCCATCTTATCGGTGAGACACTCGTCGCCGTGCGTCCTGAAATCCGTAAAATAAACCTTGGGCTTATCCATTTTTGCCTCCGTTCCGCCGCCTTCCCGTGCGGCAATGATACTCCTACTTTCTGCTCCTGTTAAACTCGTTTCTTATCGCCGCAAAAGTCCCCGGCTCCCTGATTATGTGAACCCCCGAAAGCGCCATAGCGCAGGCGGTCTGCATCATCTTCTCGTGAGCATATGGCGTCCTCGTGCACTCCGCAAATTCCGCCGTGTGCGAGGGGATATTGACCGTGCTCACCGGAAAATACGGATGTATCGTCGGACATACCTGCGACACGTTCCCCGAATCCAGCGAACCATAATCCTCACCGGGCTCCTTAATCTTCGTCTCGCCAAGCTCCCGCAGGCTCCTCTCGAAAACATCCGACAGAGCCTCGTTCGTAACGAGATTTTCGTAAGCGATCTCGAAGGGCCCAATCTTAAGCTCGCAACCCGTCGCCAGCGCCGCACCCTTAGCGCAGTTTTCTACCTGCTTCATCAGCCTGTGCAGATACGCCTTGGTCCCCGCCCTCACATAGAACTTGCAGACGCAGTGGTCCGGGATTATATTCGGCGCAACGCCGCCCTCGCTGATAATTCCGTGTATCCTGGCATCCGGCCTGGTCTGCTGCCGCAGAGCGTTGATATTATTGAAGGTCAGGATAACTGCATCCAACGCGTTTACGCCCTTCTCAGCCTCCGCCGCCGCATGAGCCGCCCGGCCCTTAAACTCGAACATCAGGGTATCTATAGCCAGCGCCGAGCCGCTCTTGTAATAGTAAGAACCTCCCGTCGGGTGGCTGATCATGGCCAGATCTATATCGTCGAAGGCCCCCTTCTTGACGTAGTGCACCTTAGCCCCGTCGGTCTCCTCGGCCGGCGTCCCGAGCACTATAACACGCCCGCCGAGCTCGCCTATGAACTTCGAGAGAATTATCCCCGCGGCGGTCGAGGTGGCACCGAGGAGGTTATGTCCGCAGCCGTGACCTATCTCCGGAAGAGCGTCGTACTCGGCCATGTAGCAGATGCGCGGCCCGGGCTTTTTGGATCTATATTCCGCCCTGAAACCTGTGTTGAGACCGAGGTAGGGCTTCTCGACCTCAAAGCCGTGCTTTTCCAGAATAGCCACATGTAAATTTGAGGCGATGAATTCCTGATTACCCGACTCCGGATTTGCATAGATGCTGTCCGAAAGTTCGATTATTTCGTTTTCTATCTCTTTAGAGATTTCCAGTATTCTATCTTTGTATTCCTGCATATTTAATCCTTTTCGTCTGGGTTAGTATCTGAATTTTATTTACACAACTCCACAAAGTCAATCTGCAGCTCGGAAGAAAATCCGGCGCAGCATTCCTTGCGATAGAACTGCCACTCTATTAAGAATACAACAAATTCGAGCGCAATGCTCGAATTGTTTTCTTAAAGCCTATCTAAAAAAAAGAATTCCGATGTTTCATTCGGCAATTAGTTCTGAAAGTCGGGAAAATTCAGGACTTAGTATTGCAGACTCCAGCAAAAACCATAAAATCAAAGGCCTGAGATTTTGGCTCAAGTATTCCGCCGGAAATTGAAAAATCAAAAAATTCTAGGTCTTTATCTTAAGCGCCCTCATGGAATTGAATATCGCAATTATGCAGACGCCTACATCCCCGAATATCGCCATCCACATATTCGCCATGCCGAGGGCCGCGAGCGCCATCACCGCAAGCTTTACGCCTATGGACATAACGATATTCTGATAGACTATGCGCATGGTCTTGCGGGAGATTTTAACGGCCAGCGCTATGTCCGAGGGCCTGTCGTTCATCAGCACGATGTCCGCCGCCTCCACCGCGGACTGGCTGCCCATATCTCCCATGGCTATGCCGACATCGGCCGCGGCGATTACGGGGGCGTCATTTATACCGTCGCCTGCAAACGCGACATTCGCCCCGGAGGTGATCAACTCCTCGAGCTTTGCAAGCTTACTTTCCGGACTCAGCTCGGAATGATACTCATCCACGCCCGTCTGCTCTGCCGCTGCGCGGGCGGCAGCCTCCCTGTCGCCGGTGAGCATTACAATCCTCTTTACCCCGATAGACTTGAGAGTCTTTACCGCATCGGCCGCGTCCTCTTTTATTACATCCGATATTATTATGTGGCCGCGATATTCTCCGTCCACCGCCACATGAACCTGCGTACCGCTCAGATAGCAATCCTCGCTATCCGAGCCCACGCGCATCATCAGCTTCTCGTTTCCGCAGGCCACCTCCCTGCCGTCGACTATGGACACTATGCCCTCTCCGGCATATTCCTTGGCATCCTCGACCCTCGCCTTATCGGGCCTCTGCCCGCTGCGCGCCCTGTATTCGTCCGCGATGGATACAGCTATGGGATGATTCGAAAAACTCTCGGCAAGCGCCGCTATCTCCAGCAGCTGCGCCTCGTCCATAACTTCCGAATGAACCGCCTGCACCGTAAACACGCCCTTGCTTAGGGTCCCCGTCTTGTCGAAGACCATGGTGTCCACCTTTGCCAGCGCCTCGAGGAAGTTTCCGCCCTTAACGAGTATGCCGCTCGATGAAGCCGCCCCCAGCCCCGCAAAGAAGCTGAGCGGTATCGAAATGACGAGGGCGCAGGGACAGGAAACGACCAGAAATATGAGCGCCCTCTTGAGCCACAGCATCCATTCTCCGGTGAAGAGTGGCGGGACCACGACCAGTATGAGGGCCGCCGCACAGACTGCGGGGG
>JAAZLU010000096.1 GCA_012799165.1 Clostridiales bacterium | reverse complement strand
TTTATTCTCTCGCCGCTTCCGTTCCATCCGGTATTTATGAGATATACGTTCGCGCCGCTCTCCTCGATCTTCTCTACGAGCATCCTGGCATAGAGCGCCGGGTCCAGAGGCAGGAAGGGCTCACCGAAGCATGTCGAAAAGGTCGGAACCGGTTCCTTGACGCCTATCTCCGTACCCGCCAACTTGCTAGTAAAACCGCTCATAAAGTAGTATGCAGCCTGATTCCTGTCTAGCTTCGAAATAGGAGGAAGCACTCCGTAGGCATCCGCCGTAAGGAAAACCACAGTCTTAGGAACCGATCCGACACCGGAGAGCTCCGCATTGGGTATGTACTCAACCGGGTATCCAACTCTACTGTTTACCGCGAGGCTGTCGTCGAAAAAATCGAGCTTGCGGGTTTCGGGATCCATCACTACATTTTCCACTAGGGCGCCGAATTTTATGGCGTTGAATATCTCGGGTTCGTTTTCCTCCGTTAGATTGATGCACTTCGCATAGCATCCCCCCTCGAAGTTAAATACCGAATCCGCAGCCCATCCGTGTTCGTCGTCTCCGATGAGTTTGCGATTGGGATCCGCCGAGAGTGTCGTCTTGCCGGTACCGGAAAGTCCGAAAAAGACTGCCGAATCTCCGCCGTCTCCTATATTTGCCGAACAGTGCATCGGGAAGATTCCCTCCTTGGGAAGCAGGTAGTTCATGACCGAAAAGACCGACTTCTTAATCTCTCCGGCATATTGGCTTCCGGCGATTATCACCATCTTCTCTTCGTAGTCTATTATTATTGCAGCTTCCGATCTGGTCGAATCGATCTCGGGAACACACTTGAATCCCGGAGCTGCGATTATCGTAAAGTCCGCTTCGAAATCTTCCAGCTGCTCCTGCGTAGGACGTCTCAAAAGCTGATGTATAAAAAGGTTCTGGCTCGCGAGCTCGTTTATAATCCGAAAGGACTTCCTGTACTTCGGATCCGCTCCTGCGAATCCGTCAAAGACATAAACCTCCCTATTCTGAAGATACGCGACCATTTTAGAATATATCGCCTTAAATTTTTCGCGAGAGATGGGTTTGTTTACAGCACCCCAGGCAATTTCATCGTGAACCCCCTCGCTGTCCACGATCTACTTGTCATTTGCGGACCTGCCCGTATACTTTCCCGTCTTGACGACCAGAGCTCCCGTCTCGCAGAGAAGACCTTCGCCTCTTCTAAGCGCATGCTCAACCAGACGCGCCGGGGGAAGATTGCGATATATTGCAGTCGCGTTGATAATTCCGAGCCCTTTGAGAGCCGCTCCAATACTCATTTAATATCCTCCTATATAAGCAGCCTCAGCAGCTACACCGTAATTTAATAGTAAGTCTCGGGCACCCTAAAGTCAAACCCAAAAGCAGCTCAATTAAAGCCAGGATATCGGAATCCCAGCCTCTTGCATGCACTGATGTTTTATGCCCTTCTGAATATTCTGCTGCCGCACTTGCAGGCCCAGGCCATCCCGTCTCTGATAAAAAATCTATATGTGTCGACCCTCTTGCCGGTTTTCGGGTTTATAACGGCAAACACCGTTGCTTCGCAATGCTGAAGTTCGTATATATCCTCGCCGCTTCGGAGCATAAGCTTGCCGTCTCTTTGATAGACCAGATTGTGCGAGACTATGCCCTCGTGACCCACATAATCGCCAACTATCATCTCAGGGCGGGAAAACTCACTCCCGCCGGGCTGACACCAATTTAGATCCTTATCGAGCTCGTTGCCGAAGATATAGTTGTAGCACATCCAATGCAGGGCCTCGGTGGATTTGTTGCTGTCGTTGGAGAGAACCACCGCCGAATATCCACCCTCCACGAAACCTCCACGAGCGGATACCCCGTGAAGCGCCCCGCCGTGCTCGCATACCATTCTGCCCTCTACCAAGAGCTTGCGCAGGCCCATCACGTTAAAGGGCTTTCTCCTCAGCGGATACTCAGGACCGAACATCAGCTCGCAGGCCTTCTCCGGGATTATGCGCTTTCCTTCGAAGACACCTCCGTTTGCGAGCATCTGATAGTATTTGGCGAGATCCTGCGCAGTGGATTTTACGCATGCGCAGCCTCTGAAGGGAGGAAGTATCGACCAGTTGTCGTCTTCTATCACCTTTCCTTTGCTATTTTTTTGATGCAGGAGGGTCACATTTTCGGCTCCGACCATCTCCTTAATTTCACTCGCGTCCAGATCCAGCACAGAACGGCTCATCCCAAGGGGCTCGAAAATTCTCTCCATCAGGAACTGCTCGAGCGTTATGCCTGCAGCCGCATCCACGATGTAGGAGAGCAGCGCGTAGCCCTCGTTGCTGTAGCTCATGTATTCTCCGGGCTCTCCGAGGGCTGGATATAGCCCTTCGCTTATGTAATCGATAATCTGATCTATAGTCTCCATCTTGTTCGGAGCTTCCTTGACCAACTGTTTATCGTATTTGCTCTTCCTTCCAGGCGTGTTCATCACTATGGACCACTCGAGGGTCTCCATGGGCGGCAGGCCCGCGCGGTGAAGCCCCAGCTGCCTGACGGTTACGAGCTCGTCGGGAACTCCAGGTATATGCAGATTCGGCAGATATTTGACCACGGGATCGTCGAGATCCATCTTGCCTTCGGCCGCCAGAATGCAGCAGGCCAGAGCCGTAAAGGATTTGCTTAGCG
>JAAZLU010000095.1 GCA_012799165.1 Clostridiales bacterium | reverse complement strand
TCCGGGTATAAATGTGCGCTCGACATGCTCTTTCATCAGTTTGACGCCCCTGTATCCGGCTTCTATATCGACACCGGCCGCGGCGTAGGATGCGGAGTGAGAATCCTTCATTTTCTATTCCTTTCCCGTCCAGCAGTAAGTGCAAAGCTTATCCCTATCTATTCCTATCGCCTCTATGAGTCCTTCGAGGGACTGATATCCAAGGCTGTCAAAACCCAACTTTTCACATATTGCACTCGTCAAGCAGCGGCCGCGCTCCGTCGTGCCGTCGGAATATTCGTCAATGTGCTTTTGCCCTTCGTCCCCTTCCAGCTCCTGTATGGTCCTCCTTGCAAGCAGATCCATGTCGCGGTTTCCACGGCTGAAGTTGAGGAACTTGCAGGCGTACATTATGGGAGGGCAGGCCGAGCGCATATGAACCTCCTGAGCTCCCGATTCGTAGAGGAATTCCACGGTCTCCTGGAGCTGGGTGCCGCGCACGATCGAGTCGTCGACAAAGAGCAGTTTTCTTTCTTCTATCAACTCCGGAACGGGCAGCTGTTTCATCTTGGCGACTTCGATTCTTACATTCTGATTCTCAGGAATAAATGACCTCGGCCAGGTAGGTGTGTATTTGACGAAAGGCCTCGCAAATGGTTTTCCGCTCTTGTTCGCATAACCTATGGCATGTGGCACTCCGGAATCCGGAACGCCCGCCACATAGTCCACCTTGGGGAGCCTGCCCGCTATTATCTCGTCCCTGGCCAGTATGGCGCCGTTGCGATAACGCATGAGCTCGACATTTACGCCCTCGTAATTTGAGTTGGGATAACCGTAGTAACTCCAAAGAAATGCGCAGATTCTCATCTTTTCGCCGGGGGCGGACAGTTGCTCGCAGCCGTCCGCGCTTAGGCGCACTATCTCTCCGGGGCCGAGCTCTTTGTGGCTGTCGTAACCGAGCTTGCTGTAAGCAAAAGATTCGAAAGAAACGCAATAGGAATCGCCGTTTTTGCCTATATGCACGGGTGTGCGACCGAGCGCATCGCGGGAAACTATTATCTCTCCGCCGTCATTAAGTATCAGTATGCTCATGGAGCCTTTTATGAGAGCCTGAGCATGGAGTATCCCTTCTTTGAAGCTTCGGCCTTTGTTTATGAGAGCGGAAACGAGCTCGGTGCTGCTCACCTTGCCGGAACTCATGGCCATAAACTGGTGGTCCATGCCGGAGAAGTAAGCGTTTATCAGCTCTTCGGCATTGTTGATGATACCCACCGTGCTTATGGCGTAAAAACCGAGGTGTGAACGCACCAGGAGCGGCTGCGGATCGGAATCGCTTATGCAGCCTATTCCGCTACACCCGGAAAATTCGTTAAGATCGTTTTCAAATTTCGTTCTAAAAGGAGCATTTTTTATATTGTGTATGGCGCGCGAAAAACCGCTTTCGACATCCCAGAAAGCCATCCCGGCGTTGGCAGTCCCCAAATGGCTATGATAGTCGGTCCCGAAGAAAACATCGAGAACTACGCTGCGATCCTTTGCGATCGCTCCGAAAAAGCCGCCCATTACGCAAAAAAGAGTGAAGAAAGAGTTAGAGGATCGATATAGCTGCCGTCCTTATACACTCTCATATTCCCGGAAGCCACCTCATCTATCAACATTATTTTGCCTTCTCTATCGTAACCGTACTCTAATTTTATATCGTAAAGCACCATTCCCTTTTTAAGCAACTCGTCGGCTACAATCTGAGTTACCTTTTGGGTCATGGCCTTTATTTCTTCGTATTGCTCCTCGCTCATCACGCCGAGGCATACGAGGGCGTCCTTAATTACTAGGGGATCGCCCTTTTCGTCGTTCTTAAAGGTCATTTCAACATAGGCGGGCAGATCGGCACCCTCTTCTATGTAGTCGGAATATCTGCGAAAGAAACTCCCCACAGCCTTGTGACGGCAGATAACTTCGAGGCCATTTCCGAAAGGCCTTGCGGGAAGGACTTCCATGGTCGTATTTTCGAGGTCCGCGCTCAGGTAGTGCGTGTAGATTCCTGCGGCGTTTATCTTCTCGAAGAAGTACACGGACATCCGAAGGTTTACATCGCCCACCCCGTCTATCTTAAGACCCACACTGTTTGCGCCGGGATCGAAGACTCCGTCTTCTCCCGTGCAGTCGTCCTTGAATTTGAGCAGATAATTTCCGTTCTCGAGTTCAAAGACATCTTTAGTCTTTCCTGTGCGGACCGGTTTTGCATTCATCTTGAGATTCTCCTTTTTATGCGTTGGCTTACTATATATTCAATATTGCTCCTCCAAGCTATTAAATTTCATCTTCTGCACCCGGACGCTGCTTCAGCATATTTAATATTTCAGAGCCGCATCCTTGGCGAGAATTTTTTCGGCATCTGCGCGCCTCTTTGCCTCCAGCTTTTCCGCAAGCTGCGAGTCCTCCACCGCCAGTATCTGTGCGGCTAGCAAGGCGGCGTTTGCACCGCCGTCTATTGCGACGGTCGCCACCGGTATTCCGGAGGGCATCTGCACGGTGGAAAGAAGTGCATCAAGACCGTCGAGGCAGGACGATTTGCAGGGTATTCCGATTACAGGAATAGTGGTATTCGCCGCAATGGTACCCGCAAGGTGAGCCGCCATTCCGGCTGCGGCTATTATGGCTCCGAATCCGTTTTCCCTCGCGCTTAGCGCAAAATTGCGAGCCTGCTGGGGCGTTCTATGCGCGGAGTATATGTGCAGTTCATAGGGGACATCTAGCTCAACGAGTACGTCCAAGCTTTTTTGTACTACGGGCATATCGCTGTCGCTACCCATAACTATACCGATCTTTTTCATCTTCTCCTCCTTATAAATAGCTACATTTATTATAATTCAAAAATGTCGTTTGATAAGCCGATGTTCGATATTTTCTCGGCTATTTATGACAAAATAAAAATATAGTTCGGAATGTCTCGAACTATAATGCAATTGACAGCGTCGAACGTACGATTTTAGCGCATTCTTTTTTTGTACATTTGTATACTGTAATCTAAAAACTCTTCCGAACCTGTGGCGGAGTCAATTAAGATGATTTGCGTTCTTTTGCGTCACATAAATATGACCGACTGCAAACAGGATGGAAAAGCCCGCAAGCAGCCAGTGCCTCAACAACAGCCCGCTCAGAAAG
>JAAZLU010000094.1 GCA_012799165.1 Clostridiales bacterium | reverse complement strand
ATTTTTCGTAGGGGGAGTTGCGCTTGAATCCGCCCGTTCGTCCGCAGAGCTCATGAGCACTATCGCAAGCTCGACGAGCACCCTCGGATAGGGCGACCATCTCGACTCGGAAAGGGTTTCCGAGAGCCTGATTATGCATTCGCGAATCTTCTCGCTGCTTATGCGATTAGCCTGATTCCTCAATCTGTCGATATTCTCGACGGAGAGATTGAGCATATTCTGAGGCTCATCGCTGAACTTAACTATCATGAGATTTCTAAAATGCTCTATCCAGTCCGCACAGAAGCGCCTTACATCCGTTCCTTCGGATAGGGCATCGGCAAAGCTCAGCAGAGCGGCGCCCGTATTTGAGTATAGCACTTCGTCCGTAATCTTAAGATAGCTGTTTATCCCGACCGCTCCGAGCAGATCGAGCACATCGTCCCTGCCGACTTCGCCGGGAAGCGAAGAGCATCTGTCGAGTATCGACAGGCCATCTCTCACCGAACCGTCCGCATTCGCCGCAATTAGCGCGAGCGCATCTCTAGAGACATTCAGGCCGCTCTGCTTGCAGATTCGCTCGAAGAGTTCCACCATCAGCTTCTCGTCGACCCTGCGAAAATCGAGCCTCATGCACCTTGAGCGTATCGTCGCGGGGAGCTTTTCGGGCTCCGTGGTCGCAAGTATAAAGACGACCCTCTCGGGAGGCTCTTCCAAGGTCTTCAGGAATGCGTTAGTCGCTTCCTTTGTGAGCATGTGAGCCTCGTCCATTATATAGACCTTGTAGCGCCCCATTATCGGCGGGAAGTTGACTTCTTCACGAAGATCCCTGATATCGTCCACACCTCTGTTGGATGCGGCATCCATTTCGAGCACATCGACGAAGTTCCCCTCGGCTATGGCGAGGCAGTTGGAACATTTGCCGCAGGGGCGCGTCCCCTCCGAGCTGCAGTTGAGTCCCTTGGCCAAAAGCCTCGCTGTGGTGGTCTTGCCAGTGCCTCTGGTCCCGCAGAAAAGATAGGCATGCCCGGTGGTTCCGCTCGCCAGCTGGTTGGTCAATATCCTCTTTACCTGATCCTGACCTATCAATTCGTCGAAGGTCTCGGGTCTATAGCTTCTGTATAAGGCCTGATACATGATATTTCCTTCCCGTAAAATTGCCCCGGATTAGCCCCGCCGATGACGAACCAGACTTGTCTGCGGCACATAAGAGCTTCCGCTTATCGCTGCTTCCTTCCGGACCTGACGAGGTTCACAGATTCTTATTGCGCAGGGCCCGGCTGGACCGGCGAAGCTAATCCGAGGCAATTAAGCTTTCCCGCATATTATAGTTTAAAGACCGGTTTTTGGCAATGGTCTACAAGGGAAACGCTCGGTCGCGACTTGCACTGCGGACACGCTCCCGCTAACACGGGTGCCCGAACGGTTCTAAGCTCTGCTCTCGTCTTCGACTCGGCACTCGCTAAGAACCGCGACCCGTGATTGTCCGCGCGTGCAAGCCGCATCCCTCGCCGAACAGACTATCTACTTATGCAAGTGCGAATACTTATTTGGATTATTAGAATTTAATTAAATACATTTTGTAAACTTTAAAACAATTATAATAAGTTAACGGAGGAATGTAGCTTGCATTAGGCGGGGCTTGGCGGTCTCGGTACTTAGCGATTGGCAAGCCGCAGGCGCAGACAGAGCTTAGTACCGTTAGGGAACCGCCACGGAGCGGAAGCGTCCCGCCGTTGCAAGCTACTTCCGGAGTTATTTTATCATCTCAAGGAATTCGGCTTCGTCGATTATTTTAATGCCGAGCTCCTGAGCCTTCGTAAGCTTGCTGCCCGCGGCTTCTCCTGCGAGCACATAATCGGTCTTCGAAGATACGCTGCCGGAAGTCTTTCCGCCGAAGGACTCTATAATCGCCCCCGCCTCGTCCCTCTTGAGGCTCGGAAGAGTACCCGTAAGCACGAAGGTCTTTCCTTCAAACCTCTTGTCGCCCGAAGACTCTGACTCCGCGCTCATGTTGACACCGAGCTCCGCCAGCTCCTCGATGAGCCGCCTGTTTTCAGGGCTTTCAAAATAACTCCGTATCTCCGCCGCCGTTATGGCTCCGACATCGGGTACATCCAGAAGCTCTGTCTCCTCTGCGGCAGCCAGCCTCTCCATGCTCTTAAAATGCGATGCGAGCTGCCTGGCGCCCTGCCTTCCTATATTTCGTATTCCTAGTCCCGTTATGAGCCTGGCAAGATCGTTCTGCTTGGATCTTTCTATCGCCGCGAGCAGATTATCCACGGATTTTTCCCTTCCAACGCTTCCGTCGTGAATAAGTTTTTCTCTATGTTCGCCGAGCCTGTAAAAGTCAGCCGCTGTCCTGACATAACCCTCGGAAATCAATGCTTCCACTGCGGCAGGCCCGAGGCCGTCTATATTCATCGCGTCCCTGCTCGCAAAATATTCCAAAGCTCTGCTGTCCTTTGCGGGGCAACTCATGCCTGTGCAGTGAAGGTGTACACCGTCGGTTTCGCGCTCCGCGGGGGAGCCGCAGGCGGGACAAAATTCCGGCATGCGGAAGGGCTGCGCGCCTTCGGGGCGCTTGTCCTTTATAACTTCCAGAACTTCGGGGATTATGTCGCCGGCCTTCTGGATAACTACACTGTCGCCTATCCTTATATCTTTTTCGTCTATGTAGTCCTGATTATTTAAGGTCGCTCTAGAGACGGTGGTGTTCGCGATTTTTACCGGAGTGAGGATTGCGAGGGGGGTCATGCGGCCGGTT
>JAAZLU010000093.1 GCA_012799165.1 Clostridiales bacterium | reverse complement strand
TGCGAACTATCCTTTGCCGTATATACCGATTTTACAATCTGATGCTCATTTTTCACTGTTTTCTCCTTCTCGTATTCTCCTCATATATAGAATACGGATGTAATATATAAAAATCGGGGTCGCCACCGAAAACTGTTTGTTTTTCAAACAGTAGTTAGTTCGTCCTTCGATATGAACCACCTGCGACACTCCATAAGAACTGATATATATTATCACGAAAACTTTGTCGTATGAATTATAATTATCGATTTAAATGCAAGTGACAATCCTGACTAAGCTTTTGCAGTTAGTTTTTTCAGTAAAATAATCAAAAAGGACGACTGACTCGAAAGGCAGTCGTCCTTTTTGCTATTCAAAATTTGGTTTTAGAAGATATTCAGGTGCTCGCATCCTATATCCGCAAAGGGAATGGATTCCGCGAAATACTCGAAATAGTAGTAATTCTCCAGAAGTTTAATATCTGCGGGCAGGTAGTCGTACAGGAAGCCTTCGGGCGGGGAATAGCTGAACCTCAGGCTGTCGCCCGTTATACTGAAACTCGTGCAGTAATCCAAAAGATCCCTGCCCATCTGAAGCATCAGGTCCGGATTTAGCGGGGTGGAGGAGGAGGGTCCGAAGTAGTTCAGCGCGCTCTTTGCGATTGCGGGCGCGACCTTTTCTTTCCAGTTCTCAGGATCTTTGAATAAATCTTCTATTTTGAGAGGCTCGTCTTCACCGATTTTATAGCAGCGGGTCTCGTAGCTTGTGTCACTGAACAGAGGCTTCCAGATATCATCGCGGCTCATATAATGAATTTCGTTGCGACTGAGGCAGATATAATTTCCGTATCGCAATCCGTGGCTTTCAAGGTGGCCCTCGTACCTAGTTGTGTCCACAGCGTATTGTCTCCGGAAACTCTCAGTCTTCTCCGTGAATATATTTTTTATTTCGGCGATATCCTCATCGCTGAAGCTGACGAAGCGCTGTTGAGCTTCAGTCAGCTCTTTGTAAACCGGTGAGTCGATTATAATTACTCCGGTGATTTCGGGAATTGGGTCATATTTATCGAAGCTGCTCAGATTCATGTCGGCTCTCAAGGGTCTTTGTATGAGATTGTAGACGAGCTCGTCGCTTTCGTAGATGTTTTCTCCTTCGAAGATGAATCTGTCGAAAGCGGCCACTTCCGTTATGTCAATCTGAAGTAAGCTTACACCGTCCCTCGAGTGGAATTCGGGTGTCTCCTTATCGAAAATCAGCACTAAATTGCCGTTTTTTCCGTTCAGATAGTATTTTTGATTTTCCTTCAGGCCTGTGAAAGCCCCGGCGAGGCTGAGGGTGTAATCTTCATCAAAGTATATGTCTATAAAAGGATTATCGTAGGTGCTTATCTTGCTTATGGCTTCGTTGACGGCATCGTTCAGATACTTTATTCCGTCCACATTATCCGCGAAGAGATCCGATATGCAGATTTCCTTACCCGAATTCAAGTCAATATTAAAGGTTTTACATTCAGACAGAGGTATGAAACTCTCGTCACTCAACTTGTAGTAAGCGCTGGAATATACCGCCAGGGACAGAATATTTCCCATATTACAGTAGGGCATTACATAGACTTCCTTGGATCTGAATTTCGCGGGGTCAAGGCCCTTCGCCTGCAGCGCCTTTATGCCCTGTGCATCGGGAACGCGCTTAAGATCCGTGAATTCATTGACTTGAGAGATTATTTTAGTGTTTATCTTCTCTTCGAGACTCTTGTCCTTCAGGCCTTCGATCATTAAGTCAATCCTATGGTAAGGCGGCTCGTCCGAGCTTTCATTGAGCCTGTTGGAGCTGTCTATCAGGTGGTACTGCAGGTTGTTCATCCTGACGGTGTAACCGCTGAAAGAAGATTTCTCGTTCCCCTTCGCCCAGTCGAAGAGGTTTTCGTCCGGGTCCGGGGCATCCGGTTCCTTAATTTCGATATTTGAGCCGTTTGCTTCGGGGTCCTTTGGCGGCTCGGCTTCTCCTCCCTGCTTTGAGCATGCGCCAAGGAGCAAAAGCAGAGCCATAAGGATTGCCGAGATGCGAATAAATTTACCTTTCGCTTTAGTTTTTAACATCACTCTTTCCCTCCGCCAAGTTCCGGCTCATGAGGCAACGCAATGCGCCGCTATAAATTGCGGAGCATTTACTTTATCATTTGTGCCGCTTACTCTGCCTTTAAAATATATTAAGATGTTCGCATCCTATATCCGCGTATGGGATATATCTTGCGAAATAGTAGTCTTCGTAGCTTTCAATTTCCGGCGGAATATTATACTGGCTAAGGAAGTTCGGCGGCGGGGAATAGCTTAGCCTAAGGCTGTCGTTGACTATGCAGAAGCCCGTGCAGTAATTTAATAGTTTCGTGCTCATTTCAAGCATGAGTTTCGGGTCGAGCGGAGCGGAAGAGGAGGGGCCGAAGCTATTTAGAGCGCTCTTTGCAATCGCGGGTGCTACTTTCTCTTTCCAATTCGCCGGATCATTGAAGATATCTTCGATTTTAAGGGCTGCGCTTTCGCCTGCCTTATAGCAGCGCTCATCACTGATCGAGGAATTAAACAGGGGCATCCAATCGTCCTTGCGGCTTAAGCTTAGATATTCGTCGCGATTAAGGTTTATGTAATCACCGTATTGAAAGCCGTAGCTTGAGATGCTTCCATGGCACTGAGTAGAACCTGCGCCGTACTGCTTTTCAAATTCTCTCGTCTGCTGTGTCAGGATATTTTTAAGCTCGAGGACATCCTCATCCGATGCGGCAGTAAATTGCCGTTGATCTTCATTCAGATCTCCGTAGACCGCGGCATTGATCCAAATCGATCCGGAGATTTCGGGTATCTCTATCGATTCAAAAAGGCGGCTCTGCGTCATGTCGGCCTTTAAAGGTCTTTGAATGAGGTTATATACGACTGCGTCGTTTTCGTAGATATTATTTCCCGGGAGTACAAATCTGTCGAAGGCGGCCACTTCAGTTATATTCACATTCAGTTTACTGCAGCCTTCGTGAGAGTAGAATTCGGGAGTATCCTTGTCGAAGAGCAGTACCAGATTGCCGCTTTCTCCGTCCAGATAGTATTTTTGATCCTCCTTCAGGCCTGTAAAAGATCCGGATAGGGTGATAGCGTGGTTTTCATCAAAGAAGGCTCCTACAAAAGGATCATCGTCCGATCCGATCTTGAGGATGGCTTCGTTTACTGCATCGTTCAGATATTTCATGCCGTCCACATCATCCGCAAAGAGATCGAGCATGCAGATTTCCTTGCCGGAATTCAGGTCTATATTAAAGGTCTCGCATTCGCTCAGGAAAGCGCGCTCCTCGTTATCGAGTTCGTAGACCCCGCGGCAATAGATTGCTGCGGACAAGATGTTTCCTATCTTCCCCTGGATGAAGACGTTGACGCTTTTTGAATTAAATTTCCTGGGGTCGAGACCCTGTTTCTGCAGTTCCTCTATGCCATGGACATCGGGGATGCGGTCCAAATCCGCGAACTCGCTTACCTTCTCGATAAGCATGGTATTTATCGCCTCTTCGAGATTTTTGTCCTTAAGGCCCTCTATCATAACATCGCTCCTGTCGCACCAGTTGCCGGGATATTCCTCGACTTCTTCGTAGCTGTAAAAGTCATGATATTGAAGATTGTTCATCCTTACAGTATAACCGATGAAGGAGGATTTCTCGTTGCCCTTCGCCCAGTCGAAAAGGCTTTCGTTCGTTCCCGGGGTATCAGGTTCCTTGACTTCGATATTCGAGCCGTTTGTTTCGGGTTCTTTAGGCGGTTCGGCTTCTCCTCCCTGTTTTGAGCATGCGCCGAGGAGCAACAGCAGAGCTATAAGGATTGCCGAGGCGCGAATCAATTTGTCTTTCGTTTTTGTTTTGAACATGTCTCTTTTCCTCCGCCGATTTCCGGCTCATGGGGCTAGCGCAGTGCGCCGCTATAAATTGCGGAGCGCTCAATTAATCGTCTGCGCAGCAAATTTTATCGATAAAATGTATTGAGCTACCCGCAGCAGGCAATTCTTAAAAGATCTTCAGGTTCTCGCATCCTATGTCTTCAAAAAGTACCTGGCCAGCGAAATAATATCCCGCTGGTACTTCAAGATCCGATGGCAGGTATCTGTACATGAAATCTGCCGGCGGGGAATAGTTGAGATACAAGCTGTCGCCCGCGATATTGAATCCGGTGCAGTAATCAAGAAGATCCGTGCTCATGCGAAGCAGTGAGTCCGAGTTGAGGGTAACGGTAGGGCCGAAATAGCTCTGCGCATTTTTTGCGATTATTGGTGCGACAAGATACTTCCAGGTCGTAGAGTCTTTAAAGATGTCTTCTATTTTGAGAGGCTT
>JAAZLU010000092.1 GCA_012799165.1 Clostridiales bacterium | reverse complement strand
TGTGACCGGGGTTGTTGACGATGCCGTAGCCCGCTTCTCCCAGGCCGCCGTAACCCATCTCCACCGCAAGTTCGCGGTCGAAGCAATAATCGACGGCGTAGCGAACGGCCTTATCCGCCGTTACTTCGTTCTGCAGATTATAAGCCAAATGTTCGAGGCCGAAGATTTCGTAAAGCTCCACATAGACACTCGGATCGTCCTTCAAAAGATCGTATTGAGAACGGTCCAGATCGTAGCAAGCATCCACCTCACCGAGCTTCATCGCCTGACCCATGGCATCCTGGTTATCGTAAGGGGTGAATACAAGCACATCCACATAGGGCTTCTGTCCCCAATATTTGTCGTTGCGGACGAAGGCCACATTTCCGGCTGCACTGCGCGAAGCATCGTAGATGAAGGGGCCGGAACCCACCCATGTATCGGTTTCGTAGCTCAGTATATCGTCCACATTGCTCCAAACATGCTCGGGCATAATGGGTATAATCTGATAGAGCATATCGTACTTGGGAGCCTCGCAGTTGAATACAACCGTATAATCGTCGGGGCATTCGATGGATTCGATTCCACCGGAATATAGCGAATACATATAGCTTTCGCCTATGTTTTCGTAGGTCCACTTTACATCTGCAGAGGTGACGGGTTCGCCATCGGAAAACACGGCATCTTTCTGAAGATGGAATGTCCACACGAGACCGTCATCACTCACATCCCAGGTTTCAGCCAACCGAGGAACGGCTTTGAAATCCTTATCGTATGCAATTAGAGAATCATAGCATAAATTCAGGAAATCGTAGACCACCGAAGACTCGGCAAGGAAGGGATTGAGGCTTCCGTAATCTCCGCTGATGGCTACTCTGAAAATAGTCTCTTCATCATCGGTCTTGCCGCCACTTTTACCGCAGCCGGTAAATGTAAACAACAGAGCCAATGATAATAAGACAGCAAGTAGTTTTTTCATTTAATTTTCCTCCTGTTTTTATTTATACGACGCCGCTTTCCAATACGATGAACTGCTTTCTTATTGTGTCCAATCGCACTTTAACCCCGAGCGGCAAAGTAGCCATATCGTCAGTATGCCCCAAGGGTAAACCGTACATAACTGGTACGCCTAAAGGCTTTAAATAATACTCGAAAACCTCTTCCACATGAACATCCGACAGAAAGCCGGGTTTGTAATCGTTGGGGACGCAATCCTTGCACTCCCCTATAACCACCGCAGCTACGGTATCAAGAATGCCTGCATTGCGAAGGTGGCTCATGGAGTTGTCCACAATCCAGGGCTCGGCATCAACATCCTCGATCAGCAACACCTTGCCCTCGACATCGGGCTGATACGCTGTGCCTATGCTTGCGCATAAAAGTGTCAGATTTCCGCCGATAAGTTCGCCCTCGGCCACACCTTCCGTGATAGTATGAAGCCATTTTTTCGAATCGTGGAGGGGTATTTCTCCCAGCGGCTCATCGCTTGAGAGAGCTTTAAGAAACTGCTTTTTAGTATACTCCGTCAAGTCTTCCGGATTGAAGCGAGACACGCCAGGCCCATGGAATGTGACGAGTCCCGCCAGTTTATTTATAGCTAGATGCAAGGAGGTGATATCGGAAAAGCCGGTGAATATCTTTGGATTGCGGCGAATAGAATCAAAATCCAGATGGCGAATAATTTGGGCGCTGCCATAGCCTCCTCTGGAGCAACAAACCGCGTCGATGGAAGGATCTGCAAACATCGCGTTTATATCCGCTGCCCGCTCCTCCTCGGAGGCAGCCACGAAGCCCTTGCGCAGATCCACATGGGGCCCAATGACCACACGAAAACCCATCTCCTCAATAAAGTGCTTCGCACGGGGCAGTTCGGAAGGTTTGTCCGATGGACTGGCCGGTGCAACGATTCCTATGGTATCTCCTTTAGATAATTTTTTTGGTTTCAGCATTGTTAAGACCCCTCTTTAATTATTGTAAATTGTATACAAATCTATTACAACTTGACTTAATGCTAACAATTAAATCTGCTCCACAACATATACTATTGCGTAAACACGGACAAAAGCGGAGCGTATTTATTTATTAAGGAACTCATTTTACTGCGTAGCGTGATGCGCAGATATCTTGCCGACAGAATTGCGGACAAAAGCTTTTGCTCCGGCGACAAAATAAGCGAACAAAGAATTTATAATGCGCTCGGAGTCAGATAAAATATTTTATAGACAGCTCATACAAGGTGATTTAACAACTTTATAAATCCCTTTTCCGGGATTATACAGATTATATACCTAAAGATGACGAGCAACAAGAGACTTATACGAGCTGATTCGACAATTCCGCAAATTCGAAAATCCCAAGGGTTTCGGCTCTTGCGGAGGGGTCTATGCCTGCGGCACTGAGAGCCTCCTCCAATTTCTGTTTATCCGCTCCGCCTAAGCCCTTCAGTGCATTCAGTAGGGTCTTGCGCCTCTGAGCAAAACCGGCTTTAACCACTTCGAAGAATATGCTCTCGTCCGCGACGCGCGCGGGCGGCTCGCGCCTCGATACGAGTTTGATTACGGAAGATTCCACCTTGGGTTCAGGTAAAAAGAACTCGGAAGGCACATCCGTTATGTGTTCCGTCTCGAAGCGATATTGCATGACGACGGAAATTGCAGCGTAATTCTTTGCGCCTGCCTTCGCCGCTATTTTCTCTGCGACTTCCTTTTGAACCATTATCGTCGCAGATTCGAAGGAATCAAAACAGGCGGCCAACTTTTTAAGGATGGGTGTGGTTATAAAATAGGGCAGATTTCCGATCAGTTTTACGCTCTTCGCTTGCCGAACTTCCGCCCCTGAGCCACCCGGCAATAGCGACTCCTGCTCGATTATCTCCGACAGATTTACTTTGAGTATATCGCCGTGGATAATTTTAAATTTGGTGGGGGCTTCGTGAGAATTTTCGCTTTTAGGCCCAAAGCTTCCTGTGCTTTCAGCGGCGAGGCTCTCCGTCTTTACGGCTCCGAGGCTTTCTTTAAGTATGGGTATGAGTTTATCGTCCAGCTCTATGGCAACCAACTTGCCGCAGCGTTCGAGCATAGGGACGCTGAGGACTCCGAGGCCAGGACCTATCTCCACGACCAGATCTTCGTTGCCTGCGCCGCAGGCTTCGACGATTTTTTCTACGGTCTCCGAATCCGTCAGGAAATTCTGGCCGAATTTCTTGGAAGGCTTAAAATTATATTTTCTTGCGAGCCTTCTTACGGCTGCTCTGGACGCGATTTCTCGCATGCTTTCTCCAATTCCTCTCTGCTTATTCCGAACGCATTGAGCCTCTTTAAAAAAGTCTTGGCATTCGCGCTGCCTATTCCCAAAACGCTTCCAACGCGGCTCCTCAGCTCTGCGGAGCCTGCTCCGCCTCCGAGGCCCAACTTGAACATGTCTTGACGGGTGACGGAATCCTGCGGGGTGTCGAACGAATATTCGAGATCTGCGATTCGGTCTTCGGGACCTTCGGGAGCGCCGTACTGAAAATCAGACGAGTTACCACTACTAATAGCCGCCCCCGCAGCCTTCAGGGCATTTATAATCGCAGCGGGAGGGGCATTTTCCACGCCGACATCGCCATCTTTAGAAGCGTCGCCTCGCGCTATATATGCCTGCTTTGCTTCCGGGAACTTCCTCGAAAGCTTCCTTCTGATGCTCTCTCCGGCATGGTCGGGATCCGTCAGTATTACTATCCCGGTCCTCTTGCAGGCAGTTTCGATGAGCTCTAAGGTTCCCTTTCTAATACCGTAACCGCTCGTGCATATTACGCAGGCATCGACGGCGGCAAGCACCGCGACTTCGTCGTCTCTTCCTTCTACTACGATAGCTTCCCTGATGCGAGGCTTCACGGTGTAGGATCCTCACCTTGCGGCTGCTCATCTTCGGGGGAATTCGGTACCGGTTCGCTATAGTCCGGGTTTTCCGTCGCGTCGTAGTCCGAAGCGGGCTTGGGTATTATATAAAGTATCTCTCCGGGTTTTATCATATGAAGCTGGTTTCTCGCCTGCTGCTCCACATATTCATCCGAATTTACCACCAGAAGTTCAATTTCGAGCTCCGCCTTTTTGCGTTCGAGAGCATCGAGCCTTGCCTGAACCAAGGCTCTTTCCTTCGCCAAGGTATAGCTCTTGTAGCCCGCCCGCACCAGAAAGACCCCGATTACCACTATAATCAGAATCACAAAAAAGATGCTGCGCCTGCGCCTCGCAATGCGCTTTAGCCTGCGAGGATCTTCGAGCTCCGCTTTTCTTTCGAGTTTTTTGCGGCGAATTTCCCTGCGTTCTTTTTGCGCATCCGTCTGCTCCGGCCTTCGCTCCAAAAGGTCGTAGGTAAAACTGCTCAATTTTCGCTTCCGGCTCTTCATTTCATTCAATATTCG
>JAAZLU010000091.1 GCA_012799165.1 Clostridiales bacterium | reverse complement strand
TCTCCTCGACGCTGAGCCTATCGATTTCAGCCGATAGAGAGCTTATGAGTGTTCCGAGCCTTTCGGCCTCCGCGGCCGCCTTTGCAGACAGAACCCCAAGAGCATCGGGCCTGGTCAAAAGCTCCGCCAGAGAGCATCCCAAGGAGCCCGCCATCGCCTGCAGATTCTGAACGGACTTATCCCCTATTCCGCGCCTGGGCTCGTTGATTATCCGCAACATGGAAGTATCGTCGTCGGGATTCAGCACGAGCCGCATATAGCAAATCATGTCCTTTATTTCCTTGCGGTCGTAGTAGCGCAGTCCCGATAGCACCTGATAGGGAATATCCTTTCCGGAAAAACTCTCCTCGAAGCGCCTTGACTGCACATTCGTGCGGTAGAGCACTGCAAAGTCCGAGAAGTTAAGGGATCTGTCCTTCCTCATTAGGGCTCTTATCTTTTCCGCCGTCCAGCGCGCCTCCTCCCTGTCATCGCTCGCGCGGTAATACTCGATCTTCTCCCCGGCATTGGCCTTAGTCCAGAGTTTCTTGGATTTCCTCGACCTGTTCTTGCAGATTACGCTGTGCGCGGCATCGATGATATTCGAGGTCGAGCGGTAATTCTGCTCAAGTTTTATAACCTTCGCCCCCGGGAAGTCCTTCTCAAATTCCAGGATATTCCTTATATCCGCGCCTCTCCACTCGTATATGCACTGGTCGTCATCGCCCACGACGCAGATATTGCGGTGCTCCTCCGCCAGATAGCGCAGCAGCTTGTATTGAAGCATGTTCGTGTCCTGATACTCGTCTACCATTATGTAGCTGAACTTGCTGCGATATTTCTCGAGAACCTCCGGAAACTTAGCGAAGAGCCTTACGACATTGAGTATCAGATCGTCGAAGTCCATGGCATTGTTCTTCTTGAGCTGTTTTTCGTAGCGATCGTATATCTCGAATATAGCCTCGCAGTGCTCGTCGTATTGAGCGCATTTCCTCCCGTACTCCGCTGCCGAGCCCCCCTGTTCCTTGGAATCGGAAATCTCGCTTAAGACATATGCCGGCGAATAGCGCTTCTCATCGTATTTAAGATCTTTTATTATGCTCTTTGCCAGAGCCTTCTGGTCCACCGTATCGTATACTACAAAATTATTGCCGTAGCCGAGCTTTTCCGCCTCGCTGCGCAGGATGCGCAGGCATGCCGAGTGAAAGGTCTGTATCCACATTCCGCGGACGGGACCGACGAGCTGTTCCACCCTCTCCCTCATCTCCGCAGCCGCCTTGTTCGTAAAGGTTACCGCCAGTATCGAATAGGGGTCTATCCCCGCATCTTTTATCATGTAGGCTATGCGGTGGGTCATGGTGCCGGTCTTGCCCGAGCCTGCCCCCGCGAGTATCAAGATCGGGCCCTCCGTAGTCGTTGCGGCCTCGTACTGCTTTTCGTTAAGTTTTGAAAGATAATCCTGCATCTATACTATCGTGCTCCCGCCTATAAACTCCCTGAGTATTGAGTTGCCGGCGATGTAAACCTGAGCGCCGTCCAAAAGCTCGTCCACATGGCTGAGCAGGCACAGAAGCCTTCTCGCCTCGCAATAATACTCGTCATCTTCGCTTATCTCCTCGAGCATGGGCTCCGCATATTTCTTGAGAGCCGCAAGCTCATAGACAAATGCCGAATTGAAGACAGCATCCGCATCGTCGCTGTAGGGAAAGATATTTACATCCTCGCCTGCGCGCACCTTGGGCCAATTCTCCATGGTCGCCCTCGCATCCCAGCCGCGCTTGGTGGCATCCCTGACGATGCGCCGCAGCTTTCTCAAATCCGTCAAAGGTATGCGCGTAAAATTATCTATCCTTATCTGGGTCAGGGGGCTTATATAAATCTTGAACTTATCTTCCTTGGCGATGCCGGGGGTGAGGGCCTCGTTCAGCCCGTGTATGCCCTCAATTACTATCGGAGTATTTGGACCGGCCTTAACCCTGCGCTCGCCCATTACTCTCTCGCCGCTCGCAAAGTGAAAGCGCGGAAGCTCCGTCTCTTTTCCCTCGAGCAGCGACTTTATATTTTCGTTGAAAAGTGCCACATCTATGGAATCGAGGTTCTCAAAATTCTGCTCCCCGTCCGGACCTATGGGCACGAGCTTTCTGTCTATGTAGTAATCGTCCGTGCCGATGTATACGGGTTTTTCGCCTACCACCCAGAGCTGCGTGCAGAGCCGGTGAGCGAAGGTCGTCTTGCCCGAGGAGCTGGGTCCGGCTATCAGTATGACCCGCCTGCCGCTCCTGACAATCTCGTCCGCAAGGTCGGATATGTTCTTCTCCTGCAGAGCTTCGGAGATGCGTATTATATCTTCGATTTCTCCCGCCCCTATCTTCCGATTGAGGTCCGCGCAGGTCTCTATCCCCAGCTTTATGCTCCACTCCTTTTGTATCTCGAAAGCATCGTATAGATTCTTATTGTCCACATAAGGCGCGAGCCCGTGGGGGTAAGTATCCTCGGAAATCCTTATAACTATGCCGTCGTGGTACTTCTTAAGGTCGAAGCTCTTGAGATATCCCGCGTGGGGCACCACCTGCTCCTCCCCGTGATCTATCTCCGAGAAGGGCAGCTTTTCCTTAACCATCTCCCACATAAGATCTTCTATCATTTCCGTGGCCATATGGCTTAGGCCGTCCAGATCTTTTATTTCGGTATAAATTCCGCGGTTGAGGGAATTGCCTATGCACATGTCGTGTTCGGGAAATATTTTCTTAAGGGCCTTGCGGAACAGGGCGATTACGCTTCTCTGGTAAATCTCCTTGGCGCAGCTGTCCCTGGTATCCAAGAATACAATTTCGGAAGGCTCCGTAACGACTTGAGTCAGATCAGCAATTCTATTATTGAGCCTCGCAGCATAAATCGGATAGCGAAAGCGCCCCTCGAAAATCCGCATCACGGACTCAAGGCTGCTCCCCGCCTCTATCATTCGCTTTTCGGGTGCCACACCAGGCTCCGTCCTCACTCTTACTTCAATCTCTCTCATTTTTTCCTTTGTCTCCATAATCCTGTCCTCACGCTGCGCCCTTCATCGCAGCTCAAAATATTCCTGAACACTCCCCAGCTGATAGAGGGAGCCGCAGATGCATATAGCCTCGTCTTCTCCTATTCTGCAGAGTGCCGCATACAGTGCATCCTTCATATCGGGAATAGCCTGCGCTTCGACGCCGAATTGCTCCTCGATAATCTTCGTAAACTTTTCCGCCGGCAGGCTTCGCGGCGAATCGGGCGTA
>JAAZLU010000090.1 GCA_012799165.1 Clostridiales bacterium | reverse complement strand
GTAAAATTGGTGTCCGTGGTGTAGCGGCGTAAGTTTTCGCGCAGTCACACTGTGCTTATATAGTTTTACTTTATTTTATTTACTTATCTTTATTTTTTAAGGAGGTTCATACTATGAACGAAAACAAGAAAGAGGTTGCGGCCCAGATTCCCGAAGGCTTTATGACCGAGCGCTTCCCCCTGAAGAAGCGCGAATACGGTGCAGAGCAGCCCGGAATCAAGGTCGGCCCGTTCATGATCCGCCTGCCGCTTATACACCACGAGTGGCAGTGGACAGAATTCTTCGCCGCGATGTTCCTCGGAGTAGCATGCCTCGGAGCAGGTACCGCTACGACGATGACCGTCTTCGGTCTCGACGATCCCGTAAACCAGGCCGCATTCGGCCTCAGCGAGAACGGTACATTCCTCATGTCCCTTACATTCGGAATTATGAATGCATGTTGCTACTACCTCCCGTCTCTCCTCGGAGACCCGGTAGTACCCGGCTGGATTACTCCCTCGCTGCCGTTGACCATCAGCTATCTCAGCCAGTGGCCGGTTCCGAACTTTGCGACCGGAGATGTATCCAGAGTCCATGCGCACATCGCGCTGCAGATGCTGGTCGCTCTTTTCTTCCTGGTGATGGGTGTAACCGGAATTGGAAGAAAGCTCATCGAGAACATACCCAATTCGATAAAGGCGGGCATAGTTTTGGGCGCAGGTGTAACAGCCGGAATCAACGTCATAAACGCTCGCATGCCGAAGGCCCCTTGGACTGTTTTGGTTGCAGTCCTCATGTCCTACTTCTTCCTGTTCAACACCTCTTTTGCCAAGCTTGCAAAGAAGAGCAGATTCTGGGGCACCGTAAGGAATCAGGGAATAGTTCCGGCTCAGGTATTTTCTATCATTTTGGCTCCGATTATCTTCAAGGAGATACCGCTGCCTACAATTCAGTGGGGCATTACGCCCTTTAACCTCGGATTCGTAATGGAGCGCTTTACCATCTTCGGTATAGGCTTCCCGGATGCGAGTTTCTTCATTTCGGCTCTGCCGATGGCTCTGACGGTCTACATCATAGCGTTCTCCGACTTCGTGCTTGCAAGTGAGTTGGTATCTGATGCGACGGCCACCAGACCGGACGAGACCGTCATCTTCGATGCCGGCCGTTCCAACCTGGTGAGCTTCCTGCGTAACGCCATCATGTCGCTGTTCGCACCCTGGGTACCGATGTGCGGTCCGCTCTGGGCTTCCGGACTTCTGACCATAACCGAGCGCTACAAGAGGGGATACAAGACCATGCGCACCTACTGGGGCGGCGTGTGCACATTCCGTGCAGCTACGGTTATCTCCGTACTCATACTGCCCGTGGTAACCCTCATAAGACCGGCGTTTGCGATATTCTTCGGAATCACGATGGCCGTTCAGGCATTCGCCTGCGGCAACATCGGAATGAGGATGTGCAACACCGCGAACGAGAGAGGTATCGCCTGCGTAATGGCTTCGGTTCTCTGCGTCAAGAGCCCCGGTTGGGGACTGCTTGCAGGTATCGTCCTCTGGCTGCTCATTGAGGCAGGAGACGTATTCGGTAAGAAGAAGGTCGAAGCTGCTTAATAAAAACGCTACGGACACAATGTTTTATAAGGCGCAGCGATATCGTCTGCGTTTGCAGAGAGCGCCGTGAAGACAAATTCGATTTGCATTTAATTGCAAAGACAGAGAACGGGGCTTTGAGAGGTTAAAACTTCAGAGCCCCGTATCGTGTCAACAAGTCGCCTGTGCGCAAGCGAGCGCATGGAGTGTATAAAGTGCATGCAAGAGAGGAGGAATGCATATGCGTCTATTATCAATAGAACCTGAACTTTATAAGTTTGCCTCGTGCAAAGACTTCGTCGAAGAGTTCAAGGTCGGCAAGGGAGATCTTCTCGTAACAAGCAAGTCTGTCTACGAAACATTTTTGGCCCCGATGAACTTGGGTTGCGATGTAATCTTCAAGAGGGATTACGGCGCGGGAGAGCCCACGGACATCATGGTAGAAGCGATGTACGAAGATATCGCCAAGATGGGTTTGCACAAGAGAGTTGTCGCCATAGGCGGCGGCGGAGTTTTGGACATTGCCAAGCTGTTTGCAATCAAGGAGACGGTTCCCGTAGCAGGTTTGTATGATGGAAGTATAAAGATTGAAAAGGACAAAGAGCTGATACTCGTGCCCACGACCTGCGGTACCGGCAGCGAGGTAACCAACATTTCGATATTGGCCCTTACCAAGCAGAACACAAAGAAGGGTCTGGCGGGTCCCGAGCTGTTTGCGGATTATGCGGTCCTGGTACCCGAATTACTGCAGGATATACCCTTCGGAGTCTTCGCAACCAGCAGCATCGATGCCCTGGTGCACTCGGTGGAGTCCATACTTTCGCCCAAGGCCAGCGAGGCAACCCGCATGTTCGGTTACAAGGCGATAGAGATGATACTCCCCGGATACATGAAGATCGCAAAGGACGGACCGGAGGCACTGGGTCCCCTCATCGAGGATTTCCTCGTCGCGAGCACCTATGCCGGGATATCCTTCGGCAACGCCGGATGCGCGGCGGTTCATGCTTTGAGCTATCCGCTCGGCGCTACATATCATGTGGCGCACGGCGAAGCCAACTACGCGATGTTCACGGGTGTAATGTTCAGCTACATGGAAGTTAAGCAGGACGGCGAGATAGCCAAGCTCAACAAATTTATGGCTGATATTTTAGGCTGCACGCCCGAGACGGTCTATGTGGAGCTGGAGAAGCTTCTCAACAATCTCGTTCAGAAGAAGCCGCTCAGAGAGTACGGCATGAAGGAAGAGGAGATTGAGCTCTTTGCGGACTCGGTCATGGCCAATCAGGGAAGGCTCATGGCGAACAACTTCGTCGAGCTGAACAGGGATAAGGTCGTCGAAATTTACAAAAAACTTTATTAATATCGGAAAAACCGTACCGTTGCACCACATCTTCCCCGGGCTTTAGAAAGAGCTTAAGCGAAGTGTGGTGCGAGGCGGTACAGATCGATTCGTGTGTCGGTGTGTACATTTCGACCGACATGTTAGGAGGGATAGACAATGGCACTAATGACAGGTGAACAATATATTGAAAGTATTGCGAAGATCAAGATGGAGATATATATCATGGGCGAGAAGATCGATAGCCCCGTGAACAATCCCATACTTCGTCCTTCGCTCAATTCGGTGAGGATGACCTACGATCTTGCTCAGAAGCCGGAGTACGAGGATCTCATGACGGTTAAGAGCTCCATAACAGGAAATAAGATTAATAGATTCTGCCACATCCATCAGAGCACCGAAGACCTCATAAAGAAGGTTAAGATGCAGAGGCTCATGGGCCAGGCTACAGCCTCGTGCTTCCAGCGCTGCGTGGGAATGGATGCATTCAACGCCGTATTCAGCACGACTTACGAGACGGACAAGAAATACGGCACATCCTACCATAAGAATTTCGTCGAGTACATGAAGCTCGTCGAGGAAAACGACTGGACCGTCGACGGCGCTATGACCGACCCGAAGGGCGACAGAGGCCTTTCTCCGTCCCAGCAGAGCGATCCGGACATGTATCTTCGCATCGTTGAGCGCAGACCCGACGGAATCGTCGTGCGCGGAGCAAAGGCGCACCAGACCGGCATCTGCAACTCTCACGAGGTTCTGGTGATGCCCACCATAGCCATGAGAGAAGAGGATAAGGATTACGCGGTCAGCTTTGCCGTACCGATCGATGCTCCGGGCCTGCTGATGATAATTGGCCGCCAGAGCTGCGATACCAGAAAACTCGAAGGCGGTAAGCTGGATGTCGGAAATCCCGAATTCGGCGGAGTCGAAGCTCTTACAGTATTCGACGATGTGTTCGTTCCCAACGAGAGAATCTTCCTCGCCGGAGAGACGGAATTTGCGGGTATGCTCGTAGAGAGATTCGCCGGATACCACCGTCAGAGCTACGGCGGATGCAAGGTCGGAGTGGGCGACGTCTTAATCGGCGCGGCGGCTCTTGCAGCGGATTACAACGGTGTTCCCAGAGCGAGCCACGTAAGGGATAAGCTAATCGAGATGATCCATCTCAACGAGACTCTGTATTCCTGCGGAATCGCCTGCTCGGCGGAAGGTTATAAGACGGAGAGCGGCAACTATATAATAGACCTGCTTTTGGCCAATGTGTGCAAGCAGAATGTAACTCGCTTCCCGTACGAGATTGCCCGCCTTGCGGAGGATCTTGCCGGAGGCCTCATGGTTACGGCACCGTCCGAAAAGGATCTGCGTCATCCGGTTGCGGGACCCTATGTCGAGAAATATCTCAAGGGCATAGATTCCGTATCGACCGAGAATCGTCTTAAGGTTTTGAGGCTCATAGAGAACCTCACCCTCGGAACGGCCGCGGTCGGCTACAGGACCGAGTCCATGCATGGTGCAGGTTCGCCCCAGGCTCAGAGAATTATGATATCCCGTCAGGGCAACCTCGAGCAGAAGAAGAAGCTCGCAAAGAAGATTGCCCATATAGAAGAATAGGACATAGAAGAAATATTTTAAAGAAAAGGCTCCGCTCTAGCTATATGCCGGGGCGGAGCTATTTAGGAGCTTGGATATGATTGAAAGCAAGAACTCTGACGAGGGGAAGATGCTTATCGATTCGATAGAGAAATGTTTGGACGAGTTTATACGCCCTGCGCTGGCATCTCACGGAGGAGATGTAGAGCTCTTGGCCTTGGAAGACAAGGTCCTGCGCTTAAAGTTGCTCGGTCAATGCAGTGCATGTCCGTCCGCGATGCTCACCATGGAGGAATTCATAGAACCCGTAATTCTTAACGAATTCCCGGATGAAGTGGAGAGGGTCGTGATGGATGCCGGGATAAGCGATGAGTTGTGGTATGAAGCTAAGAGAATATTGGCTTCGAGGGGCAAATAAGGCTGGAGAGGAGCAAATATGCCGAAAATATCATTGACAGTGCTTTTTATAGGACTTGCCATTATAGCGATTCTTTTCGGGGTCTCGTTTTATATGACTTATAAAGGAAAAAAGGTCCCCAAGAATATAAATAGGGCTATTTATATAATAGGCATAATAGTTGTTATCCTGAATATATTCAGGCAGCTAGAGCTGGATGCCGGAAGCACTATGATATTTGCCAATATAGTGGCGATTGTTGCGCTGGCCATATCGTGGTACAGGCTGGAAAGAGGTAAAAGCGTGCAGAGCGAAAATGCCGAGGGTGAGGCCGGCGACGGAGCGGGAGACGAAAAAAATAAGGGTTGAATATTTCAACCCTTATTACTTAGTTTAATATCCCGGTTGGGAGTTAGCTTTCGTCTGCGTTTACAGAATAGGTATCGGGTTTGTTCGCTGCTTCTTCTTTGAGCTTGTCTTTTGCGGCTATATCCGCCAGAAGGCGTTCGAACTCCTCTTCGCCTAAAGAGGCTTTCAGGCGCTCGAGGGTGCGAGCGGCATCTGCCTCGGTTTGTGTCTCGATGGATGCCGTCGATGTTTTTGCCGCTTCTTCCGTAAAGCGGGCAGCCCGTTCTTCCTGAGTTCTTTTAATTAGGCTTTCCGTTCCTCGTATGTAATCTTCTGCCTGCAATTGAGGCACGGTGGGGATTGCGGCTATCATTCCCAGGGCGATAACGAAGAGTTTACCGCTTTGCACAGCCATTCCGTAATATTTCGCATAATAGCCTTTGAAATTTGCAGCAAACATGGGGTAGAAGATTTCAAAGTTTACAACACTCCAGTATATATAAATGGCAAAGAGTATTCCTGCTACGGCCAGCTTCAGTTTGCTGTCCAGCCCCTTGGAGAAGGTTAAATATATGGCGAATGCCGCTATTATCGCAAGAGCGATCAACTCTATTATGATGGCCTGCGAAGAGTTTCGTAGCCCTGCGATAAATTCTTTGAAGAGCATTACCACTTCCATGGCGACGGTGCCTGCAATAAGTATAAAGGCCATGACTGGCTTGCTTTGTTTTTCGAGTTTGGGGTTCATCGGGCCCTCCTCCGGTAGGTATTATGCATAAATTGTTTATACTGCAGATGGATAATTTTAGTGTTGCGCAGTATTTTTAAGCCTAAAGCTGGCAATTCAGCTTGAAATATTCTATCATAAAACTTATAGTAATTACATTGTTTTCGATATATTAAACCTTGCACAAATATGCTGAGCGCAGACTGTTTCGCTCGGAGGCAATCATCCGATTCGAGCGGGAGTAGGCAGCTTTAAAATAAGGAGGAAGCGCAGTGCCGGATTTAAGTATAGTTTCCAAGATTGGTATCGCAGTGATGATTGTGGCAGGAATATTGAGCCATGTATATTCCAGAAAGCATCAAAAGCAAGTGCGCATTGCAACGAACGAGTTTGCATTGGCGTTTATAAAAATATCGAATCTTGTTTGCCCGTCCTCTTCGGGTGCCCGTCTGGAGCTGAGTGCCGAGGAAGAAGGTCAAGCTGCAGCTTTGCCTTACGATCTGCAGGGCAAGCGCATGCGCAATATAATCGACAGAACGAAGAACAAAAAAATAGACAAGTATTACGAAGAAATGCAAGATGCTATATTTAAGCTGAAGAGCTTAACCAAGAGGACGCGCAGGTTTCGCAAACAGTTTACTACTCCTATAGAAGAGATGTTCGGAATCTGTCGAACCTTCCTAGTCGGATGCGAAAATCTGGATAATATAAAAGGCGAGCAGGCGATAAAGGATTTCGAAAGCTTTCTCTGCGAGCAGGAGCATCATAGAAAAGAGCTCTTTAAGCGTATATCGGCTGAGGCCGGAGAAGAATTCTCCGAACTCAGCAAAAACTACGAGTTTACTTAAACGGATTTTAGTCAATTTTGGAGGCCGGATTTGGAAGTATTGGTTCGTTACTGCGGTGGTTGTAACCCGAGATACGATAGAAGCGAAGTTTTGGAATTGCTCAGGGAAGAGTTTCCCGATGTGGAATTTATCGTCACGACATCGCACGAGGAGAGGACCGGAGACGCTGTCCTGGTGCTGGCCGGCTGCACTGCGGCCTGCGCCGACTATTCGAGCGTCAGTTCCCCTCATGCGCCCATAATCGTTGCGTCCAGGGCTGCGAAGAAAAAGGCCATCAAGGAGCTGCATAGAATAAAATCCGCTTTGGAGGCGGATTCAAAGTAAGATTTGCTTTTATAAGTTCGCATGGTTTTTCTTTGTTTAAATACAATTTTCTGTTAGGCATTAGTATAGCTTTCGATGAAAGTGCATCGGAAGCTATAGTCGCATTTATTTGAGATTCAAATGTAAAATCTTTGATAAATTTTGCGCCAATCCGTACCTTGCGCATCCGCATAAACAGCTTAAAGGCCCTGAATTTCAGGTCCTCTCCCGAATATGGATGAAGCGCTGTGTGGATTAATTTTCCGACGGGGGTTCATGCAGGGAGCGCTTTTTCTGTTATACTTAATATGGACGGATTGCGATTTCGGATACTGCAATCCACCCTAAAATGAATTTCTATCACTCTATTCAGTGGAAAGGATGTATTTTTATGAAGATGTTTTTAACTCGTGACAACACGAAACTGCACTATTATGACGAAGGAAAGGGTACCCCCATAGTATTCGTCCATGGTTGGTCGGGTAGCCTTGAGGGCTTTTTACCTCAGATGCAGCCGCTGCAGAGCAAATACAGAACCATCGCCTTCACCCACAGGGGGCATGGCTTCAGCGAGAGGCCGGACCACGGGTACACGATTCCGAATCTGGCTCAGGATCTGAACGACCTTCTAAACTTCCTGAATTTGGATAAAGTCGTCATCTGCGGATGGTCGATGGGTGCTATGACGCTCTTTGAGTATGTAAAGCAATTCGGTTGCGATCGACTTATAGGAGCAATCAGTATCGATATGACTCCGAAGCTGGTAAACGATGAGAGCTGGGATAAGGGGCTCTACGATGGCGAATACAAGCAGGCCGATTTCTCCAAGGACCTCACCACAATCTTCGACAATTTCCTCGACTTTATGGGAGGCTTCATGTTCAAGGCTTTGCCCTACATAACTCCGGAACTTGCGCAGGAAATGGAGAAGGAGACTTTGCTTTCTGGAATTCCGCCCGCAAGCTTGCTCGCGCTGTCAGGGCTATGGAACGGCATGGCAGTCGTGGATTACCGCGAATCCATCGCCGGAATTACATGCCCCTTCCAGATAATCCGCGGTAACCAGAAGTCTCTGTATTCCAGAGCGACCGCCGACTATATCGCGGAGAAGGTTCCCGGAACAAAGATCGTGGAGATCGACGGCACCCATATGTGCCCGGTCGAAAAGCCCGCCGAAGTGACGGAGGCAATCCGCAGCTTCATGGAATCTCTGTAGTAAATACAGTTAATTGCAAAGGATAATAAAATCCCTCCGCCCGGCAATCGGACGGAGGGGTCTTTTTGGAGAAAATTTGCCGAAGATTTTACATTTAGTTGAAGCTTTGTTTATCTGCTTGCGATATCGTGTATATGTATAGTAAAATGAACAAAATGGATAAAACTGTTGGGCATATTATCGAAAGGGGAAAATAGTAACGATGTATTGCCCAGATAAAAGGGGGAATAATTTATAATGAATATATTGATTTTGACCGCGACTTTCGGACATGGACACGATGCTGCGGCCAAAGCCATTAAATCTCAAATATCTAATCGAAGAGCGGATGTGAATGTCGAGGTCGTCGACTTTATGTCGTATCTTTTTCCGTATGTATATAAGGGAATATATACGGGCTTCAATTATGTGGTTCGCAATAATCTCAAGTTGTTTGACATGATGATAAGGGCGGATTATTTGAGTTCGCGATTTCCTTGGAGAGAGGATATAACCAACAGCTTTGCGGTAAAAAAAATCGTAAATAAATATAATCCGCATCTCATCATTTGTACTTGGCCGATGGGTTGCAGATATATCAGTGCCTATAAGAAACGCCACGAAGATCCGATTCCCTTCGTAACCTGCATAACGGACATAGCCGTTCACCCGGAGTGGATTACGAAGGAGAGCGACTACTATCTCGTCGCTTCGAAGGAGTCGGAGGCCGTGTTGTTAAATAAGGGAATCAGGAAGAATAAGATTATAAGCTGCGGAATACCGATAGCTCCCGCTTTTAAAAAAACACAAGTTGATGACGGCACTTGCGGCAAGAAGCGAATCCTGATTATGGGCGGAGGACTGGGCCTCATTCCAGGAATCGACTCTCTCTTAAACGCCCTTCAGAAAGAAGATAACTGTCATGTAACAGTAATCGCCGGCCAAAATGAAGAACTTCGCGATTATTTGATCAGCACTTATCCGGGCGTGGAGACCCTCGGCTTTACACAAAATGTTGCGGAATACATGAAGAAGGCCGATGCGGTCTTTACGAAGGCTGGCGGAATGACCATGTTCGAGGCGATAGGTACCGAGACTCCGATCTTCGTCTTCGATCCCGTCATCTGGAACGAAAGAATAAATGCCGACTATATTCAAAACAGCGGAATCGGACGCATTCTGAGGACGGAACGCATGGGATGGGTTGAGGAATTTGTCGGGTACATATCCTCGGAGGATACGCTGGAGTATATGAAGAGAAATATAAGGAATATTAAATCCGCTATGGACAGCGAAGTAATAGAAGCTATAGATATGATAATAGACCGTGTAAGCCTTCCGGCCTGAAAAGCCGGATTCGCCTCGCCTTGGATGGCGCGAATCGCGGCAACGCGAAAAATACAGATAAAAAATCCGGCCTTGTGCCGGTTTTATTTTCCTCCCAGATTTGGAACTCGAATCAGCCCTTCGCTCTGTAGTTGAGTTAGAACTTCGCTTTGCAGCTGAGGTAAGGCTTCTCTTCTAAGTTGAAGCTCGTTTGCGGCGGCGGCTCTGCATAGCAGGCGCACCACACTCAGGCATATGGATGAGATGTTCTTTATATCGTTTTGTGTGCCCTGTTCGGCTCGGCAATAGTTCAGATGAATTCTGAAGATATCCGAGGCTTGCTTTACCGTGAAGCCGGCAGTGGGTACACTACCGTCCGCGAGGGCCTTACATATCTCCGTATGAAGCTCTTCTTCGTACTCCATATGCTCCTTGAACTTCTTCGGGAAGCATTCGTTGTGTGCGAGCGTGAAGCAGTCCGCAAGATAGTGAATGAGAACCCCGATGCGGAAAAAGCTGAGTCTGTTGTGCGCGACGGTATTTTCCAACTTCTCCGTCTGCCTTATTACGAAGCTCATCCTGTTTATCGCATGATGCCCGTTAATGTTTCGGCAACGCAGACTTCCGTGCAGGTAGGTAAGATAATTGTAGTCCGGCGCCACGCATCCCCATCGGAACTCCCTTGCGTACTCTTCGAGTGCGGGGTCTCCGGCATTTTGAATCAGCCATGACGCCAGCAACTTATGGTCTTCGGCTTTCAACTAATCACCCCTCTACATATATTTGAAATAAATTATCCCGAATACATGATAGCAAAGTAAAGTCAAATTCCTGTAATTTTCTAACAAAATTTTCGTCAATCTTTTGTAAATTTTTCCTCCAGCTTGCTTTGTGGTACAATTCTACGAAAGGAGGTAAGGGCAATGAAGTTTGTTATTCAGAGGGTGCTTTCATCGAGTGTGGATATAGAGGGAAATAAAGTGGCAGAGATAGGCAAGGGCTTTATGGTTCTCGTGGGGGTTTGCGAGGAGGATGACGAGCAGACTGCGGATAAGATGCTCAGAAAACTTTGCACCATGCGCATCTTCGAAGATGAGGCAGGAAAGACGAACCTCGCGCTTGCGGATGTGGGCGGCTCATTGCTGCTCGTGCCGCAGTTTACGCTCTATGCTGATTGTAAGAAGGGCAACAGACCGTCATTTACGAAGGCGGGTAATCCCGAGCATGCGAGCGCGCTATTCGATTATATAGTGTCCGAAGCACGCAAGTCCGTGTCGGATGTAAAGGCGGGGGTCTTCGGTGCCTATATGAAGATTAGCCTGATAAACGACGGTCCCTTTACAATCGTTCTGAATTCGGCGGAACTGTAAGCGGAATTGAAAAATTTTTAATACAAATTTTCAAAAAGCTATTGATTTTCAGCTCCGTAAGTCGTAATATATCGGAGCGAGAGACCCGAGCGGGTCTTTTTAAATCCGAATGATGGATGCACCAAGAGGCTTGAAAATGCAAGATTACAGACTGAAAATGATTGACATACTGTGATTTGTAAGATATTATTTATCAGTCACGCTAGGCCCAAAAGTGGGCGCAAGCGTGTTTAGTGCGTTGATACTGCGCCCTTTGCGGGCGATTTTAAGGAGAACGGAATGGCAAGCGATTTAAGAGTCAGGGTGATGCTCGCATGCACCGAGTGCAAGCAGAGAAATTACAACACGACCAAGAACAAGAGGACGAATACGGGCCGCCTGGAGATGAAGAAGTATTGCAAGTTCTGCAAGAAACAGACTCTTCACAGAGAAACCAAGTAAGAGAGGGATCTAAAATGGCTGCAGATGCAAAGGGCAAAAAACCCAACAAACTTATTGAGTACTTCAAAGGTGTAAGATCCGAGCTCAAGAAGGTAGCCTGGCCTACCCCTAAGGAAGCCTATCGCTATACACTCGTTGTAATAGCGGTGTGCACTTTCTTTGCGCTCTTTTTCTGGATTTTGGACACCGGCTTCCTTACGCTTCTTGAGAAGGTTCTCAAGATTTCGATGTAGGAGCTTGCGATGTCCAAGGATGATCTGAAAGAAAAATATAACGTCGAAGAGCT
>JAAZLU010000012.1 GCA_012799165.1 Clostridiales bacterium | reverse complement strand
CGAAATTCCCGACAATATCCCCGCCGTTAAGATAGACGAGCCCCCCGGTTATGCGTATGCCGTAACCCATTATCCCCTTTACCATTACATTGTTAACTGTAAGCGAGCAGAACTGATCACCCTGCTCCAGACCGTGAGTCCCTCCTACTAGGTTCCCCGGCCCGTTGATTACCAGCGATTTCGCATGTCCGGCACGAATCGGCGTTCCGCCATCGGAAAATTCACGCCCCGCTATGTAATGATGATACTTGACAGTAAAGCCGTTTAGATCGATTGTATAGTTGCCTCTTCCCGCAACGACACCGTCGTTGACATCAACGGCATTGCTTTTTGTAAATATTATGTCCTTTTTAAGCCTTATATGAGCCCCCGCATCGCTTTCCAGCGCGACGCGTAGCTCCGAAGGGGTGCTGACTTCCGTTACATTATCAGCCGTCGCCGTCCAGGGCATCATGGCGACAAACATGACTACAGCTAAAATTGCCGCATACAATCTCATTTTTATCATTTTACTTCTTCCTCCTTTCGATTAGATGCACCTTCTTTATACTGGCTTCATTATGACATATCACTCTATCCCTGCTATCAGTATAAACGACCTTAAGAGACAAGGATAGTAGTAAAAGATTCAATTTAGCAAGAACGGAGGAATATATGCCTCTAGCTAAAAGTAAAGCCGGTTGCAATTATTTGCACCCGGCTCTTTTATGCCTCTCTGCGCTAGCTAGGCAAGCGCAATTTACTCGTGAGTATAATCTAAAATTTTAATATTTTCCGCCAAACCCTTTACGAGAGAATCCTTCATCATCTTGGCAAAGGGGCATTTATAACCCAAAGGCGTGCCCTTTTCGATGCAGCTTGCAAGGACAATCGTATCCGCACCCAGCTTAACCATCTTTTTCGCTCTGAGTATGGCATTCTTTCCGGGGCAGCCGCCGCAGCTTATGAAGCCCACAAGTTCAATATCTTCCTCGACGCCCTCAAAGACGCCGGTCTTATCGGCAATAGCCTTAAAATCAAATGTGCCGGGACAAAAATTTTCCGTCTGCAGGCATCTTATAATTCCTACCTTCACAATGGTACCTCCCCAAATGCTCATGCATATTTTTATATATGTATTTTACATTATCCGTCCTGCAGTAACAAGCGACTATCACCAGCCCATTTCGGCGAGCCAGGCGGCCGCAACTTTCTCGCGCTCCCGGATATCCTCGTCCCCATATTTTCCGAGCTTCAGTTCACCCCTGATTTCACCGTCGAGGATGTATAGAATCCTCTCGCACATCACGGCGATTTTAAGGTCGTGGGTGACCATCAGCACGGATGTCCCCAGTCGGTTGATCTGTAAAAACGCTTCGATTACATCCGCGGCCGCAGACTGATTTAAGGCCCCGGTGGGTTCATCCGCGAAGATAATCTCGGGTTCCGACATCATGCTGCGACAGATACAGGCCCTCTGCAGCTGCCCTCCGGAGACTTCGTTGACCTTCCTTTCGGCGAGATCTCCGATGCCGAAGACATCCATTAAAGACCGCGCACGCTCGTAATGCCTGCTTTTTTTCTTCCTGTTGGCATGGAGCGCCGGCAGGACAATGTTGTCGATTATATTCAGATTTGACAGCACATTCATCTGCTGAAACACGAAGCCCATCGCGGTGAGCCTCAGCCGCGCCTTCTCGTCTTCGCTTAGGGCCACGATTTCTCGGCCGTTGAAGAACACCTCTCCGTCGTCAGCCTGATCCATCCCGGACACATTGTATAGAAGTGTAGATTTGCCGGAGCCCGACGGGCCCATCACCGCGATCATCTCGCCTTCCTGCATCTCGAAGTTGATATCCTTGAGGATTTTCCCCTTGCTTAAATTCCTTACTTTTAATATTTCGTTCATGGTTTTCCCCTCCCCTTAAGCATTATTGATCAGCGTGCCGCAAGGCACTCGTATGCGCGAATTTTGCCGACTTCCCGCAGGCTCACTACCGTCGCCAGGGCTGCCGCTACAGCTATCACCACCGGCGTGAGCCCAAACACCGCGAGCGGGTCGATTATAAATCTAAATCCATATGCTCCCATCGAGCCGAGCAATGCGCCCGCAAGACCCTGCCCCGGAACTATCCCTGCGAAGATTCCGACTGCGATACCGGGCAAAACATAGATGAATGTCTTCTTCAAATACTCCGCCTTTATGTCCGCCGATGTGAACCCAAACGCCTTCTTGAGCGAGCTGTCACCCCGTTCCCTCCAGATTACCAGGCGCAGGAGCAACAGCATCACTACGAACAGGATGAAGCATCCCGATATGAGCGATACAGTGGCCGCATTTTGAATATTGCGTATGGTCTGTCCGTAGGTTCCCGTCACATGATCTGCTATCTTAAGAACCTTGACCCCACCGTCCAGCGATGAATACTTCGCCCTATACTCCTCGACCCATTTGTCCGCAAGCTTTTCATCTTCCAAAGACAGATATATTATGCTCCACATCAGAGGCGTCTTATCGCCTGCGTCGGCAAAGGCAGCTTTGGCCGTCTTTCCGCCGTTCGTAACATCCGAATATATTCCGCAGACCCTGCAGGACAAGGCCTCCGCCTGAGCAGCCCCCGCGTCCGTATAGACTTGAATAGTGTCTCCGACAACTACATTCATCTCTTGTGAATTGAGTATGGATAATGCTATCTCATCCGCAGCGCTCGGATAGCTTCCCTCGATGTATCGCACGGGGAATTTTCCGTGGTCTCCGTTTTCTATCATCAGGTTATATGAATCCCCGTCGGGCAGTAAAGTCTTGTAAGATCCGGTGTTCATCAGAGTGTAATCCGAAACTCTATCGTCGCGCCCCATCTCTTCGGCAACGAGCTTAGCCGACCTTTCTATGTCCCCCGTCTGCCTTATGTCTATTCGAATCTGACTCTCACCGATACCCATGTATGTGACGAATTCCGGTGCCCCTATCGTGCTCTTTATATTCCACGGCACCAGTATCATGAATACCGCCGCAGCAGTTATGATCCCGATGGGAAGGTACAGATTCTTCTTCCTTCCGAAGCTTCCACGCCCGTAAAGAATATCGACGGCGGACATCTTCTCCATCTTCCCGAGTGTGCGATACACGGACAGGAGGATAATCCCCTCAACAACAATAGTGCCTATAATCATCAGAACATAGATGATCCCCATATTGCCCGCATCGCCGTAGAGCTCTCTCATCTGCGCGCCGAGCGGCCTTGCAACAATCAATGCCGCTGCGAGGCCGACGAGGCTCCCAATTGCGGAGAGCAGCAGATACTTTGAAAAGTAGAGTCCGCGCAGATCCCTCCTCGAAATACCGACGGCCTTTAGCATCCCTATTTCGCGCTTATCCTTCTCGAGCTGCGTCAGTATCATATATCTTATGCAGAGCATGGATATGAACAGCACCACGACGCTGACCAGAAGTATTACGAGAATCATCATCCCGTCGGATAGCGCATTCATCATCTTAATGAGCGAATATGTAATCGTGGGGCCGTTTTTCTGCAGCCCTGCATCCTCGTAGGCCGTGGCGAAAGCATTGGTATCGCTTCCTTCTTTTAGCTTGAATTCTATTAGATACTCTTCGCTCCCAAGGGGGCTCAGCCTTTCGTAATCCGCCTCGCTGACGAGAAACCTCTTGGATGAGGCCATCATGGAATTCATCTGCGAATCCCTGATGAAGCCCGCAATGCGAAGCTTTTCCGAAGCGATCTGCATAGTATCTCCCGCCTCGAGCCCGTACTCGCTCTTGTAGCAGACCGGAACATAAACCTCTCCGGCTTCGGGCTCTACCCTGTTATTTTCCGCGTCGATCATAAAATCGAAGAATTCGTTTTGGATGCAGAGCCCGTTGTCCTGCGTACTGTTGATGAGGGAGCTTTCAGCGAGGCTCAATTGGGCATTCTGCAGGTTTAAAAAGCCGCATACCTGCATAGCCTCCACATCGCTTCTGCTCTTTGAAAAGCGGGCTATCTGTTCTTCATCGATCTCTCCTGCATGCATCTGCAGGAAATCCGGCGTCTTCGCCTCCAGCATCAGGCCATCGATGGCGCTCGAGAGGCTTCCGAATAGAAGTATCGAAAGGCCCAGCAGCATCGCGGAGACCGCCATGAAAATGCAGGTCGATATGCTGACGAGCTTGTTCGCCTTGAAATCATTGATAATTAAGCGTTTTTTCATTTTTCTCCAATCCCCTCACATCTTTGAATTGATACAATGCCACGGCGAGAAGCGCAAGAAGCAAACCCGAAACCATAATCAACCCCGCCGCAGCCCTACCTACGCTCTGCTGTCTTATTAGAGCTATCTTATCCGCCAGCAGCCCTACGGATCCGTAAGCTATCACATAACCTATCTGCGAAAGAAAACCAACCAGTCCCCATGCTCTGCCCTGTTTGCCTGCATCCACATTAGTCCTGAACATATAATCCAGACAATTGTTGGCAAAGGGCAGCATAAAAAAGAACACAAACCCGAAGCAGCAGATCAGATAAATGTTCTCCTTCAGTCCGAAGCCGAGCATCGCGAAACCCGCCAACACCAGCGAAACGCTGAGCGTTCTCGCGAAATCTTTCTTTAAGCCTCTAATTCCTATAATCAGACTCGATACGAGCATCCCCGATGCGCATACGGTCTCGGCGATGCCCAGGACTCTGCTGCTTGCAAAGTCGAGAATCATCGGCTCCGAGAGAATTTGCATAGCACCCATAAAGCAGGTCATTACGGAGGAAACGACGACGAGAATTACGAGCCCGCGCTTTTCCGCAATCGCGCTCCACCCTTCCCTGAAGCTCTCCAAAAAAGTCGTTTGGCATTCCGGCGTCTTAGACTCGAGGCCCGATCTGACAATTGCGGTGCAAATTGCCGTCAGGAAAAATGTGCCTATATCTATGAGCAGCAGGAGTTTTATATCGCTCACGGAGAGCAGGAATCCCGCAATTACAGGTGATATAAGGTATCTGGCGCTCCCCGCTATGCTTACCATGCCGCTCGCCCTCGAATACTCTTCCCTGCTCAGAAGGTCGGTCACGGTCGCCCTGTAGGCAGGCTCAAGAAGCGATGAAAAGACGGAGCTGATGAATACCCCTATGCAGATCTGATGCAGCGCCGCCTCACCTCCGAGCATGCAGAGAAGAATGTAGACAAGTCCGAGGGCGGACAGTCCGTCGCCGATTATCATCATCAGCCTTCTGTCGTATCTGTCGGCGAGGACTCCTGCCGGGGCGCTCAGCAGCAGATTCGGCAGAAATGCCAGCAAGACGACCAGCGCCATGCTGCCGGCGCTTCCCGTACTTTGAAAAACATATACGCTGAGTCCGAAGCTCGTGAGGCCGCCCCCTATCGCCGATACCAGTTCTCCGCTCCAAAGGAGCAAAAATTTGCTGTAATTAGTCTTTGCTTTCATATTACTCTCCGGATATCCTCTCTTTGTTCGACCGACTGCCTGTCGTTAAACCCTTCTAATTTACGGGGCCGTCATCGACCGTGACAGGCCCCGTTTCCCCTGTTGCTCTTTACTTGTTAAATATCTTCATGATCGCCGCTGAAAGGCTTCCTTCCTTTGCGCCAAGAACCCTCTCGGTATGATAGATAAAAGCCATGCTCTTTTTTTGCATCTCTTCGGGCGATAAGTCGGCAAGATTGTCGAAGGCCATGCTCGAATAGGTGATGATCATCTCCACCGCATCCGCAGGATATTTCGTGTCGAATATGCCGTTCGCCTTTCCCTCTTCTATGAGACTTGCGATAACGGGGACCACCCCGCTTATGACGCGCTCCTGCATCTTCTGGTGAAGCAAGGCGTTCTCGGGCATATGAATCTGTTCCAAGACCTCGACACCGACATCCCCCTCGATGTTCAATGCCATGACCGCCCCGCTGAGGCGCTCGAGAAGCGGAAGCTCCCTGCTTGCAACTATCGCAGCCGCCTGCGCAATCTTATCGCGCCTTATCCGCTCCACCATCGCATCGAGAATTTCTTCCTTGGATTTGAAGTGGTAGTACAGTGTGCCCCGCGCGATGCCGACCTCATTGATGATGTCGTTCGTACTGGTATTATCAAACCCCTTTTCCACAAACAGCTGTTCCGCCACATCCAGTATTTCGTTTTTTCTTTCCTCTGCGGACTTTGTAACTCTCATCCTATCTTTTGTCCTTTACCTTTTTGGCCGGGCTCGGTCGCTCGTTGATAGTTCTCCCGGCACAGTTTTACCGACAGGCTGTCGGTCAATAAATTTATATCACACTATTACAGCTTTGTAAATAGCAAATTGAATGATTAATTATTATTATTTCTTAAAATCTTGCAGATTAATCCCCACTCGTCGCGCGCAGATGAGCAGCCCATAAGGCTACGGCAAGGGTCACCCCGCCCAAAATGTTGCCTATGGTAACAGGCAATAAATTGCGAGCGAAAAGATTGCTCCATGTGAGCATCGAAGTATCTATCCCCGCATCAGCGACCAGCTGTGCATACTCGGGGACATCCATCGCAAAGATCCCGGCCGGGATGTAGTACATATTGGCGACGCAGTGTTCGAATCCGCAGATGACGAAAAATGCTACCCCGATGTAGCCCCCGAAGATTCGACCTCCGGTATCTTTTGCCGAAATGCTACACAGAACTGCCGCGCAGACCAGCACATTACAGAAGAACCCTAAAACGATTCCCTCTAAAAAAGGCAGCGAGCACTTTCCGACCGCCACCTTGACTGTATAGACCGCCAGAGCTCCTCCGGAATAGTTCATCTGCCCGAAATAGGCGCAACCCGCAGCCAGCAACAGTGCTCCCGCAAAATTACCAAAGTAAACTACTATCCAATTGCGGAGCATCTTGCCGGGTGTAGTTTTCTTCTCGAGTATCGATATGGGGATCATGCAGTTGCCGGTGAACAGTTCCGCTCCCAGCAGCATAACCATCCCCAGGCCGAAGGGAAACAGCAATCCACAGATGATCCGAGCGATGGAAACATTATGAATACTGTGGACGGCCGTATTGGTGGTAGCTCCTCCAAAGGCAATTAACAAGCCGGCCAGAATGGCCAAAAGGAACATCCTACCGACAGATCTTTCGGACTTTGTCTTCCCCGCCTCCGCATAGTATTGGATGATTTCAGTCGGATTCAGCAAATTCATATGATTGCACCTTTATTATCGCCGCTGCTTTTATAAACTCCGGCTTAAAATTAAAAAATTGGGTATTGTTTTCTATTGTAATATCCTCTCCAAAAAATCTCAACTTTATAATCCGGCAAATCCCTCATATTTGCTCGCGAAGCCAAAAAAGTGCCGCTGCCTGAATAAGAAGCATCAGCGTAATACCAATGGTATAAGAAAGTCGTTTTGTTTTATGTCTGAAAAGATGCATTGCGAGCAAAGCACCGACAGAACCGCCTATGAATGCCATGCCCAGCAGCGTGGCATTTCTTATCCGCGTACGATTTTTTACCGCGATGAATTTATCGATGGCGAACAATGCAAAAGTTACGATATTTACTATTATCAGGTAATATACAAAAAAATTTGATTTCATGTATTTGTCCCTTGCCCTTGCGGATAGGCTATGTATACACTTACGGTCTTTCGCGCACAGCCGCGTTGCATATTTTCTCGCACAGCATGTTATAGTCTATCCCCGCGGCTGCTGCTTCCTGCGGCAGCAGGCTCGTCTGAGTCATGCCTGGCAATGAATTCGCCTCCAGCCAGTAACAATTGTCGCTCTCGTCCAAGATAAAATCCATCCTCGAATAAAAACCCAGATTCAAAGTGTGGTGAATTTTCATGGCTTCGCTTTGTATCTTTGCAGTCAAATCGGGGTCGATCGCCGCAGGACAAATTTCATTCGCGGCGCCCTTTTGGTATTTGTTTTTATAGTCATAAAAGCCCTCTTTGGGTATGATTTCTATGAGAGGCAATGCCTGATTATCCAGAATTCCTGCGGAGAATTCCCTCCCCACAATTTTTTGTTCTATTAGTATTTTATCCTCGTACTTAAAAGCGTTATCCATAGCAACTTTTAATTCGTCCTCGTTATCTGCGAACGATACACCTATGCTCGATCCATTGCTGCAGGGCTTGACAACACATGGAAATGTAACATTTTTAAGATTGCAAGGTACATTTTTATAGGCAGTTATCCCGGGCGGGGTCAATATACTGTTTTGCCTCATCAATTTCTTTGCTATATCTTTATCCATCGACAAAAGACAGCCTATGTAACCGGAGCCGGTATAATTTACATTATATAAATCAAACACGGCCTGAAGCTGGCCGTTCTCTCCCATTGAGCCGTGCAGAGCTATAAATACAACATCCGCCTGCTGACAAAGCTCGATAACGCCCGGCCCTATCAATTCCTTGCTGCTCGAAAGCTTCTGCAGCTTATCTAGATCGGGCTCCGCCTCCTGAACTTGATACGAGTATACAGCCTCTTTCGTGTATACCGCCGGAAAGTCTTTATTCTCGTTTCCCAGATATAAATCGAGCAGCATCACCTCATGACCGTTTTCTATCAAAGCATTGGCAATCAAGGCTCCCGACGAGAATGAAACCTCCCTTTCAGGGCTGTATCCACCGGCTAAAACTACAACTCTCATTTTTCTCCCGACACCTATTTCTGCATTACAAACTCTACAACACTTACAGTCATATTATCCCACAAAAAAACGAACATCGCCACAAAAAGGAGCTTCACATTGCCAGGCAATAAATTAAAAGTCCCGGACGAGAAGACACGGTTGCCAATAACCCCTCACATAGAGTAAAATAACATATAGCATCAAAGTGTTGGATGCAAATGAGTGAAAGGAAGAGTCTCATGAATTACAAATATCATAAGGTTCCGCAGATAGACGATCTGCGCGAGATGATAGAGACCAGCTGTCGCATACAAGCGGACAGGCCGGCTTTCTTGGTAAAATCCGTAAAGGGCGGAGAGTATCAGGAAATAACTTACAAAAAATTCAAGGAAGATATCGACGCTCTGGGAACAAAACTCCTGGATCTGGGCCTCGCGGATGCTCATATAGCGGTAATAGGAGAGAATTGTTACCAGTGGGTAACGGCCTATTACGCCGTGACGAACGGCACCGGAGTCGTGGTTCCTCTCGACAAGGAGCTTCCGAAGGAAGATTTGCTCAATCTTTTAAAATTCGCTGATTGCCGCGCGATATTCTTCACGAGTACATATAGAGACTACTTTAAGGATGCGGATATAGAGTACAAATTCGAGATGAATATGTACCACAAAATGGACGCAGAGGCTGAGGCCGCATCGGCCGAAGGAGTGCAAAGCGGCAAAGATGCAGAGGGAGTAATAAGCTGGTACTCCATGATCGCGGACGGGAAGAAATTGCTCGAAGCGGGAGATACCGCATTTGCCGAGCGTCCGCTGGATCCCGACGAAATGAGGGTTATCCTCTTTACTTCGGCGACCACCGACGACGCAAAAGGAGTTATGCTTTCCCACAGAAACATAATGTCCAATATCATGGATACCTGCCGCATAGCTACCGTTACACCGGAGGATCGGACACTATCGATACTCCCCATTCACCATACATTCGAAAGCACTATGGGAATGTCTTTGGTTCTCTATAGAGGAGGATCCATAGCCTTCTACGAGGGCTTAAAGTACATAACACAGAACATGCTGGAAGCCAAGCCGACATACCTTATAGGGGTGCCGCTGATATTTGAGGCGATCTACAAAAAAATCTGGAGACAGGCAGAAAAGACCGGGCAAGCTAAAAAGTTAAGAACGGGCATTTCTATTGCGAAGGGGCTTAGAAAACTGGGAATCGACAAGAGACGCAGCATTCTGAAAGCTGTGTACGAAAACTTCGGCGGCAGGTTAAAAGTGCTTATAACGGGAGCGGCCGGCATAGATCCCAATGTGTTGCGGGGTTACGAAGATCTGGGCTTTACCATGCAGCAAGGCTACGGCCTAACGGAGACCTCCCCTCTTGTAATAGGCATGATGGATTTCCACAACGACCTCAGATACAAGAAGGCGGGTTCTTCGGGCCCCGTCGTAAGCTTAGGCGAGTTGAAGATTGATAATCCCGGAGAGGACGGAATCGGAGAAATACTATTCAAGGGTCCAAACCTGATGCTCGGATATTACAAGAGACCGGATTTAACCGCGAAGGCGATTATGGACGGGTGGTTTCATACAGGAGACCTTGGATTTGTAGACGATATCGGCTGGGTCTACATAACCGGCAGGAAGAAGAATGTAATCGTTACAAAGACGGGCAAAAACATATATCCGGAAGAGTTGGAAGGATATATGCAGCATATCAAGTACATCGAGGAAGTGCTCGTCCACGGAGTGGAGAGAGAAGACGACACGGTGATAGGGGCTCAGATAAGACCTAACTACGAAACCATCTACGAGGAATTCGGCGAGGGCTATTCCGAAGAGAGCATATTTAATCTGCTGAAAAAGGCAGTCTCCGACCTGAACGACAAATTGCCCATCTATAAGCATATTCGGGAGATAACGATAAGGGCCGACGACTTCGTCAAGACTACAACTAAGAAGATTAAGAGGCACAAGAGCACGGAAAATCTGGACAAAGACGCCTTTAAGCGCGTAGACGGCGAGACCGATGAAGCCCCCGGCGAGAGCAAAGGAGATTACTAATTGACTGGAAAACGCAACGCTAATTGCAGCAAATGCCAAGTACATAAATGCCAGAAGAACGAGAAGGATAAGCTGCCCGGATTTTGCCCGATGCGGCATGAATCCGCCTTGGAAGAGGCTTCTTCGCTGCTGGAAAAGCACAAAGAGTTTTATGTAAAATCTTCCGTTCTAGAGAAGAAGGGATACGAAGTTTGGCCCAGAGCGCGCGAAGTTATCGAATTTATTAAAGATATGGGCTATAAGAAAGTCGGATTTGCTTTCTGTGCAGGCCTTAAAAAAGAAGCCGCGCTCTTTGCGGAAATTCTCGAAGCGCACGAAATAGATTATGCAAGCGTAATGTGCAAGGTAGGTGGAGTGGATAAAACTCTCTCAGGAATCCCTGAAGAATGCAAGCTTAAACCGGGCAGATTTGAAGCTCAGTGCAACCCCATCGCCCAGGCATTGGTGCTGAACGAGGAAGAGACGGAATTTAATATAATTCTGGGACTCTGCGTCGGCCACGACTCGCTCTTTATGAAATATTCGGATGCACTGTGCACGACTTTAATTACAAAGGACAGAGCCACAGGGCATAATCCTGCTGTAGCCTTATATCTGAAAGATTCATATATGGCATCGAGGTTGGACTTAAAGAAAAAATAGAATATTATTGTATACTGGCTTCTGAAAAGACCGGATTGAAAATTATGCGAGGTATGTTGGAAAATGGCACAGAAGAATAATCAGTCTGTTGAAAGGGCCTTTTTAATATTGGAAACTATAGCGGACCGGGAAGGAATCGGAGTGGCGGACATAGCGAGGGAAGTGGCGCTAAATAAGTCTACGGCCTTCGGCATTATTAAAACTCTGAGCAACCTGGGCTACATATTTAAGGACGAAACTACGGACAAGTATCATATCAGCCTTAAACTGAAGGAGCTCGGGGAAAAGGGAAGCGCAGGCGTAGGCATATTGGAATTTGCAAAACCTTACCTGGAGGAATTGTCAAGAAAGTACGGAGAAATAATACATTTTGTGCAGGCCGAAGAGAATGCGGTCCTATACCTGGACAAGATAGAATCGACGAGGGCCATCCGAATCTATACGGGCATAGGGGGCATAATGCCGCTATATTGTACGGCAGTAGGCAAGGCCATACTCTCCACAAGAACAGAGGAAGAACTCTCAGATTATTTCAATAATGTAAAGCTTGATAAATATACGAAAAATACCATAACGACAAAGGATGGGCTGTTAAAGGAGATTGCCGAAAGCAAAAGGAGAGGCTTTGCCATAGATAACGGAGAAAACCACGAGGATTTATATTGCGTGGCTATAGCGGTTTGCAATAGACAGGATCAGGGCTCACATGCCATAAGTATCTCCTTGCCTTTGTTTAGAAAAGACAACTATAACCTAGATGAAATGGTGAATGATTTAAGGAGAACCCGAGATAAAATAGAAAAATATTTCTAAAATAATCGCTCAAAACCTTTGATTTCAAAGACTCTTTTTCAAAAGGGTCTTTTTTTCTTTATCAAATGTCTTGGGTACATGCTCCTCCCATCTTCAGTAAAAAAGAGAGAAATTCAAAATATGTATTGACAAGGCTCGCTTTTATAAATATAATGCTGTCAACAGAATTTCGCACGCCATGCTATATTCTAGCACACTAAGACGAATCGCATATTTTATAGGCAATGAAAGCTTTTCTAAAACAATATAGCATTTTAAAAATCTAAAGGAGGAAGAAATGTCTAGGCCGGAAATCGGAAAGAGTGTAAAAACAGGCGAATTTACAACTAATTACTTAGAGCAGGGCGAAGGCTTTCCGCTCATCTTTATCCACGGCTCCGGACCCGGAGTGTCGGCATATGCTAACTGGAGATTGGTGCTTCCGAAGGTTGCGGAGGTCGCCCACTGCTACGGACCGGATATGATAGGTTTCGGTTATTCTTCAAAACCGACCGATGTAAAATACGGCAGAGAATTGTGGACAAAGCAGATTATTGATTTTATGAATGCCCTGGGCATCGAGCAGGCGGACTTTGTCGGAAATTCATTCGGCGGTTCCCTGTCTTTGTCGGTAGCCGTGAACTACCCCGAAAGAGTAAGAAAAATCGTGATGATGGGGCCCATGGGTGTTGAATTCAATATTTCCTACGGATTGAACGAAGTTTGGGGTTATCAGCCGTCACCCGAAAACATGATGCAAATGCTGGATCTGTTTACATTTAATAAGAAATTTGCAAATAAGGATCTGGCCAATGTCAGATATCAGGCATCCATCGAGCCCGGATTCCAGGAGGCATTCAGCTCCATGTTCCCTGCCCCCAGGCAGAGAAGTGTCGACGATTTATCCTTCCCGGACGATGTCATTAAAACCGTAAAGCACGAAGCTCTTATAGTCCACGGCAGAGAAGACCTGGTTATCCCTGTAGAAAATTCCTACAGACTTATCAACCTGCTTCCGAATTCGGAGCTTCATATTTTCAGGGGCTGCGGCCACTGGACTCAAATTGAAAAATTCGATGAATTTGCAACGCTTGTAAAGGGTTTTGTTACGAGATAGAAATAGAAAGAGAGCGCATTTGCTCTCTTTTTGCTATATAAAAGCGGGGATTGATAATAATGAGCAGAAATCACGAAATAGCGCATCTCCTTTATGAGGCCGAAACGAGCAACGAAGCGATAGAGCAAATTACCGAAACTTATAAAGGTCTGACGATCGATGATGCCTACGAAATCCAGCTGATAAATATCGGCAAAAAAATGGCTGAGGGGAAAAGAATTACCGGAAAGAAAATAGGCCTGACATCAAAAGCCATGCAAGAATCGCTGGGAGTGAACGAACCGGACTTCGGAATTCTTTTCGACTCCATGGAAATCAGAGGCAATGTGGTAAAGAGAGGCCAAATCCTGCAGCCGCGAGTCGAAGGCGAGCTGGCCTTCATCCTCAAGGAAGACCTAAAAGACGATTCCACAGTCGAGGATGTTTATAAAGCAACAAATTATATTATGCCGGCCTTGGAAATAGTAGGTTCGAGAATCAAGGACTGGAAGCTTACAATCGTAGATACAGTGGCCGACAATGCCTCTTGCGGCATGTACTTGCTATCCGATAAAGTAATTGACCCTCGAAAGACAAATATCAAGGAACTGGAGTTAAAACTTTATAAAAACGGCAGCTTAATCAATTCAGGAAAGGGCTCGGCTGTCATGGGCGACCCCGCCAATGCGGTGCTCTGGCTTGCGAAGTGTCTGGGTCGATACGGAGTGAGCTTAAACCGCGGAGACATTATCCTTTCAGGCGCCCTTTCGGCGGCGGTGCCCGCAGTTCCGGGGGACAAATTTTCCGTGGATTATGGGGATTTCGGAATATTGGAAGTAAGCTTTGAATAGATAGAGGATTAGATATGGAAAGAGTAAAAATAGGAATAATAGGTCCGGGGAATATAGGCACGGATCTTCTCTATAAGGTGCGCAGAAGCAAATATTTACACCCCGAACTCGTTGTAAATATCATCGATTCGGAGGGCATAAGGCTTGCAAAATCCATGGGAATTTCAACTTCGATAGAAGGAGCCGACGCCATAATAGCTGACGAGGATATTCGGATAGTATTCGACTGCACCAGCGCCAAAGCCCATTTGGAACATGCGCCGAAGCTCAAGGCGGCCGGGAAATTCACCCTGGATCTTACCCCGGCGGCTGTAGGACCGTTTTGTGTGCCGGCGGTCAATCTGGATGACGAGCTTTTAAATCAAGACAACCTAAACCTCGTCACATGCGCAGGCCAGGCCACGACGCCGTTTGTGGCAGCCATAAACGAGGTCGCGGATGTGTATTATGCGGAAATAGTTTCATCGATCTCGTCGAAATCCGCAGGTCCCGGAACGAGAGCCAACATAGACGAATTTACCATCACTACAAGAGAAGCTCTGATGAAGATCGGCGGTGCGGACACGGCGAAAGTCCTGTTTATTTTGAACCCGGCGGAGCCGCCTATCTATATGTCCAACACGATTTATGCCAGAGTCAGAAATGTAGATATGGATAAAATTGTGGCGGCATTGAACAAGAGGCT
>JAAZLU010000089.1 GCA_012799165.1 Clostridiales bacterium | reverse complement strand
TTACCTCCTTAAACCAAATATGCTCTTTCTAGTATTTTACCATATTACAGCTTACGGAAGGCATTTTATGATAGCACTATCAATCCAACTCGAGTACTCCCGTATTCAGCTGATAGTATCTGCCCCGCATCTCCATCAGATCGTCATGATCGCCACGCTCGACAATCTCTCCCTGCTCCAGAACCATAATTGCGTTGGCGTCGCGTACCGTCGAAAGGCGGTGAGCGATGACGAAGGTAGTCCGCCCCGCCATAAGGGCATCCATACCCTTCGAAATATGCGACTCTGTCCTCGTGTCGACAGACGAAGTGGCTTCGTCCATGATGAGGATAATCGGATCGGCTATCGCGGCTCGCGCTATGGACAATAGCTGCTGTTCGCCCTGCGACAGGCTTCCGCCGCCCGGGCCTATTACGGTCTCGTAGCCATCCTCCAACTTTGAAATGAAGTCGTGAGCATTGGCGGACATCGCCGCTTGTACGACTTCCTCATCCGTCGCATCGAGCTTACCATAGCGAATATTCTCGGCGATTGTTCCCTCAAAGAGATTAATCTCCTGCAGAACAAAGCCCATGATGCTGCGCAGATCCGTCTTATCCACGCGCTTTAAATCGATCCCGTCAATCGTAATCAGACCCGAATCAATCTCATAAAAGCGGTTAATCAGATTGGTGATTGTAGTTTTACCGGCGCCGGTTGAACCTACGAAGGCTATCTTCTGGCCCGGCTTTGCATAAAGGGATATATGCTTAAGCACAGGCTTATCGGGTTCATATCCGAAGCATACATCGTGGAAGCGGATATCTCCCCTCACCGGTACGCTCTCTACCGAGCCGTCAGCTTGCGGAACTATCCAGCAAAGATCCTTTCTTCCGACACAATCTCCCGCAAGCACCACATCTCCCTCCATAATCTCGGAAGACTCGTCCAGAATTGCGAATATACGCTCTGCGCCCGCAAATGCCATAAGCAGTGAATTCATCTGGTTTGAAACCTGTGTAATCGGACGGGAAATCATGCGTGTAAACTGTAGGAAGGCCGCAATATTTCCGATACTCATCCGGGCTTTGATTACAAGCAGGGCTCCCAGCATTGCTATAATCGAATACATGACGAACGAGAGATTTCCCATTACGGGCATCATGAGCACGCCGTAAGTCGATGCGTTGGTCGCCGCGACACGGAATGCCTCGCTTTTTTCTTGAAACTCCCTCTCTGCACGAGCCTCGTAATTGAACACCTTTACCACTTTTTGTGCGCTCATCATCTCTTCCACATAGTCATTCATGTCAGCCGTAATCTCCTGACGGGCACGAAAAAACTTGCCTGAGCGCTTTCCTATAAAGGACAACGAAAGCATCATAAATGCGAGACATACGACCACGACCAAGGTCAAGATCGGACTTAAAAGAAGCATCATTATAAAAGTGCCCAAAACGGTTACCAGAGATGTCAAAATCTGCTCAAGACTCTGTTCCAAAGCTTGATTTAAAATCTCGACATCGTTCGTAAACGAGCTCATAATCTCGCCGTGGCCGTGCTTGTCGAAGAAGGGAATCGGAAGGGACTTTAATTTTTCGAACAGGTCTCTGCGTATAGTATAAGTTGTTCGAGCAGCGACGACCGCCATGCCCCGACTGCCGAGATACTGCGTAATCACAAAGACGATTACGAAGGCTCCCATCATAAGAAGCGAATTTACAAACTCGCCCATATCACGATTTACAGCGACCGCATCGATAACCGGGCTGAGCATCGAACTCGTCGCAACCCTGAAGGCTGAGCTCGCGGCAGTCATCAGCAGCGCTCCGAGAAATCTCCATTTGTTATACTTAAAATAGGAAAAGAGGCGAATTAAGGTCTTACCAAGTTCCTTAGGAGTGAACTGCTTTTTTCCATGCATCTCGCCGACGCCGCTCGCAGCGCCTTTGGGCTTTGATTTCTTCATTGCGCAATCCCCCCTTTCTGCGACTCATAAATCTCTCTATAGATCGCGGACTTTCCGAGAAGCTCCTCATGGGTACCGACACTTTCGACGGCTCCTCTTTCCATTACGATGATTCTGTCGGAGTCTTCGATAGAAGCGATTCTCTGCGCAACTATTATCGTCGTAATTCCGTCGAGCTCTTCGCTGAAAGTCTTGCGCAACTTCGCATCAGTCGCCATATCGACGGCGCTCGTCGAATCATCCAGAATAAGAATCTTCGGCTTTTTAATAAGCGCGCGGGCTATCGTGAGGCGCTGCCTCTGCCCACCGGAAAAATTGCCTCCTCCCTGCTCGACGCGGTGTTCAAGACCGTCCTCGTAGCCGCTGACGAATTCCCAAGCCTGCGCCTGCTTGAGTGCCCTTATAATCTCTTTGTCGCTCGCATTTTCATCTCCCCATTTCATATTTGAACGAATCGTCCCGGTGACGAGAGTATTCTTCTGCAAAACCACGGCCACCTCATCGCGGAGGGTTTGAATGTCGTATTCCTTAACATTTTTACCGCCGACGAGCACCTCTCCGTGCGAAACATCATAAAGCCTTGGAATCATTTGAACCAGAGTCGACTTCGACGAACCGGTGGAACCGATTATACCGATGCACTCTCCGGAGCGAATCGCCAAATTAATATCCTTTAATATGTCATCCCTATATCCGGGATACCTGAAACAGACATCGAAGAAGGAAACGGAACCGTCCGCGACGCTCTTTAGAGGATCTTCAGATTCAATAATCTCCGAATTCACATCCAAAACCTCGATGATACGTGCCAACGAAGCTCTGCCGCGGGTCGCCATCATTATATACATGGAGACCATCATCAAGGACATCATAATCTGGCCGATGTAGGTCGTAAAAGCCATCAGTTCGCCGCTCAGCATAGTTCCGGCCACGATCTGATGCCCGCCGAACCAGAGTGCTGAAATTATGACGCTGTAAACTATTAGATTCATAATCGGGAACAGGAGTATAATCCACATCACAGCCCTGATCGTGCTGTCCATCAGATCCGCATTTCTCTCATCGAAGCGAGCAGCTTCGTAATCCTGACGGTTAAAGGATTTAATGACGCGGATGCCCGCCAGGTCCTCCCTGGTTATCGCGTTTATACCGTCGATCTTTTCCTGAATTTTCCGAAACATCGGGTGGACTTTACGAAATATGACGGCAAAGAGGGTAAAGACCAACGGTATGGCGACGACAAAAATTTTGGCCAATTCCGCATTGAGATTCGCCGCCATAATTAACGCAAATACCATCATAGACGGGGCGCGCACGGCCATTCGGAGGGTCATCATCGTCACCTGTCCGACCAGGTTGCAATCCGTCGTAAGGCGCGTTATAAGGGACGGAACGCTCATCTCGTCGATATTTGCGAAGGAATAAGTTTGAATCTTCCTATATGCCGCCTGACGCAATTCCGCCGCGAAGCCATATCCGGCCTTGGCTCCCATAAATGAACTTAGAATACCCATCAGCATCCCGAGCAGGGCGACAACGATCATAAGAACGGCCGTCCGCACGACATAATCTATATCGCGCGTCTTGATGCCGACATCGACGATGCGGCTCATCAAAAACGGAACGCCGATATCCGCCAAGACCTCCAGCACCATCGCGACAGGCGAGAGAAAGGCATTGATTCTGTATTTTCTCATGTACGGCAGTACTCTTTTAATCAAATAAAAACCCTCCTTAAAATGGTCGTTTACTTAGAGCGAATCGCAACGGGCTTTATATATCTTCCGGGTTATTACTGCTCTTTTAAAATTGCATCGATACGAACTTGAACATTCCTCTCCAGATTTCTGTAAAAGAACTGATAGTCATATATGTGATAAATACCTTCCCGGAAAATACTCAGAACAGAGGGGTATTCCTCCGAGTCTACATCCGTTACTTTCAGGGCACCTCGCTCGGCATCGATGTATGCGCCGGTAAAGGCCGGTATTTCATTTTTAATATTCCCTTTATAATCCGTAAAGCAAGCACCCAGATTGAGCGTTTTATCCGCCAGGCTTCCATCCGTTTTCCAATTAAGCGGATTTATGGCCAGTGTCTTTGTTCCTTTAGGGATTATCATCGAATCATCGATCTGCTCTGCTTCGCTGTTAAAGGAAATAATTACACCAGTATCACTTTCGCCCTCCGCAAATTTAAGTCCGGGATATGCGTCCAATTCCTCTTGCGTAATGCTCCAGCCTATGGCATAACAGGCGACGAGTCTGTCTTTAAAATCCTCGTCCTCGGAGTAGTCCTTTATTAGCCTGATACAAAGGTCCGCCCCCTGAGAAAAACCGGCAAGAATAAAAGGGCGACCGTCATTGCATTTCTTCAGATAATAGGAAAAGGCCTCTTTTACATCGGCATAGGCAATCGCAAAGTACTCCTCTCGCTCCTCGGCGGGTAATTTATAAACATTCATGCCCGCCTGGCGATAATACGGAGCAAAGAAGCGCGCGTCATCATCGTAAATTCCCTTTTCCATATTCGTTGCTCCGACAAAATTTCTACGCGTTCTTTGATCGTCCATGGGCATATTAAACGAGTTTTCATCTCCACCAAAAACGGTGGGACAGATGAAAAAGACATCGGCGGATTTTTCAGAATCCTCATTTTCAAAGTAAGCCCAGTTATTTACATCGGAATATATTGATTTCCTGCAGGCTGTGCAGGTCAAGAGAGAAAAAATCAGAAATAAGGCTAAAAGCACGGATATGTTTCTTTTTCTCTGCTTCATAAGTGCTACTCCTTTCCTGAAGAATTTCAATGCTAACACCTGCCATGAAATCATGCGCGCAAGGCGCAATTCAAAGCTAAACGCATCATATTATATTCTTCAGATATGCCGAATAAAGGTTTTCCAGGCTAGTCACCTTGCCCTGAACCAATTTCTGCAAGCGCGATACCTCCGGATAATCCTCCGCCTTTACAGATTTCAAAATTTGCGTCAGAAGGCTCGGGTTTTCGAGCGTATCTTGCGCCAGTTCCCTCCTCATACCTTTGATTTCTTTCCAGCGCAGTTCGTCTATATCCGCACAATCTGCATCGTCGTGCCTTTTTACAAAGGAGCGAACCTTATTTCTTACTTCTGGAATCTTCCGACTCTGAACCTCGAGCAGCCAGCGGGAAAGCACAGCACTTTTATAGGACCGCAGGTCTTCCTCCGCGATGGCACCGCCTTCCAACAGCACTCCGGTCTTCTCCGGATATCTGTCGAACGCCTCTATATTTTCCCAAACCGTAAGGGGTGCGACCCCGAAATATTTATCTCTCTCCTCTTGAGTATAGTCGTCGTAAACATTCTTTTCCGTACGATACAGTCTATTCTTTTCCAAATAGAAATCTTCTTCGCCGTAAGCCTTGGATATCGAGGCGCACAGCTCGCTCGGAAGCTTTTTCGAGACCAGGGCCGCTTTTATGCCATCGAGCATGGCCAGATAGCCTCCTGCGAAAACCAGATAGCTGTTGCTCTTCGCATTCGGGGAGCGCAGCTCAAAGCGCGTAGCCATCGGATCTCTAGCATCTCTAATAAGGCCGCATAATACCGTCCTGTTGCGGGACGGAAAATCCACGGACAGGCCGAGGCTCGTGTTTATGCTTATCGGCGCCTCAAATCCGGGCTTGAGCCTGTTGAGCGCATCGTTCGTATAGTTCGCAAGGGGGTTCAATATTTCGTAATTTCGCAGTATACCCATGAGCGCCCCGTAGCCTATCGGACTCATGTAATCCTTTTCCGGATCCTTCGCCGAAAAAAGATTGACGCTCCTGCCATCATTGAGCTTTGCGACTACGCCCATGTGCGCATGCTTTCCGTTCCCGGCAACACCCTTGACAGGCTTTGCCATGAAGGTAACTTCCAGCCCGTTCATCCGAAATATATCCTTAATTATGTAACGTATCTGAGCGTCGTTATCCGCAGCTTGCACCGGGTTTGAATATCTCCAGTCGATCTCCAACTGCTCCATTATGTGATCGAACTCTCCGCCGGCAAGCAATACGGGCTTGACCCCTCCGACCTCCTTATGACCCATCTCCACATGGAATCCGTATCTTTCAAGGATATCCAGGGTCCTTTCAAGAGCGCTGCGAACGGGTCCGAAGGTGCGTTTCCAATATTGCTCCTTAAGTTCCTGGGAAGTGTGAAGCCTGTCTCTGTCCGCGTCCTCCTGCGGAGTCCTCACATAGAACTCGAGCTCCGTCGCGGCGCTGAGTTGAATCTCTTCTATATCGTTCACGCTGTCTATGGGAAGATGCTCGAATACATGAGGGTTCTCTCTGAGTAAAGCCAGCAGGCTTCTCTTGAAGAGTTCCACCGCATTTATAAGTATGACCCTTGCTCCGACATCCCGCACGCCGTTGTGGCGCAGTATGGAAGGAATCCGAAGAGTACCCACCGGAAGACCTAAGACAGGGTCGACATTCTGATAGTTGTAGTCAACGAACCAGTTCACCGAAAGGTCCGGAATTATATCCACCTTCGCATTGGAAAGCGACGCTATTTCGGGAAGGACCACGGCAGATCCGTCGGTCTGAACCCCGAAGCGAAGGAAATTATCCATATCTTCGAGCATCCTTTCCACAGGTATCTTCTCATCGGTGTCGTGGCCGTCGATATCAACTCCCACGAGCGACACGAATTTCACTTCGGGATGCTGCAGAAGCTGCTGCCTAATCTCAACCTCCTTATGATTTTCTGCGGGTATGCAAAATAGTAATTTGTCAAGCATGATAACTTCCTCCTTTCCTTTTTTTATTGAAATTTATTAAAAAATGCGCCGCACCTATCCTTGGGCGCAGCGCAGCTCAAGTTACATGATGGCCTATATTATCATGACAGGCGGGGGCTTTTCAAGCTCTTAAAAGTTAAACCGCGGCCCGGCAATATTACTCATATTTGATAACTTGACAAATATTGCAATTAAAGTATAATTACCTTGTTAATTAATTCATATGCGGATAAGGGGAGCGCACAAATGAAGGCAACCGGAATCGTAAGAAAATTAGATCAGCTTGGAAGGATAGTAATCCCCAAGGAACTGAGGAACACTTTTGACCTTGAAGAAGGCGATCCGATAGAGATTTTTGTCGACGGCAACGATATCATCCTTCGCAAGTATCAGCCTGCCTGCATTTTCTGCAACGATGCCACGGATATACTGCAGTACGAAAACAAAAATATCTGCAGAAATTGCCTCGGAAAACTGAAAAATCTTTAAGAAGATCAAATCCCGGCGCCGAGCCGGGACTTTTTTTATTGTTTTGATTGATTTCTTAATATAAGGGTCAATCCTCCAGTTCCGCCTGTCTTTCAAGCTCCTCTTCGGACATCTCCCTAATATCGACATCCTCCATAGATCCCGCCTTTCCCGCCTTGCCTGCTCCTGGTTTGAAGCCGCCTTTTCCGCGGCGCTTCTCGGATCTCTTTATGTCCTCCTTACCATAGACATAATACTCCGCCGAAAGCTTTTCAGTCTTCTCTCCGTCCTTTTCTTCCAAAATCAACCTCGTGTTGATCTTATTGAGCAATATGTTTACATCTAAGACCAAGGCCGGTCCGTCGGGGGTCGTAATGCGCTCACCGGGATCCGGCATACCTTTGCGAAGTTCGAAGTAAGTTTCATTTTCGTATTGTAGGCAGCACATGAGCCTGCCGCATATCCCCGAAATTTTGATCGGATTCAAAGAAAGATTCTGCAGCTTTGCCATCTTTATGGAAACCGGCTCGAACTCCGACATCCAGCTGTGACAGCAGAGCTCTCTGCCGCAGCTTCCTATTCCACCCATCATCTTGGTCTCGTCGCGGACGCCTATTTGTCTGAGCTCAATGCGCATCCTGAAGACGCTCGCCAAATCTTTTACCAGCTCTCTGAAATCCACCCTTCCATCAGCTGTAAAATAGAATACCACCTTGGAATTATCAAAGGTATACTCCACATCCACCGGCTTCATCTCCAGCCCATGCTTATCTATTTTCTCCTGGCAGATTGCGAGGGACTTTTCTTTCTTCTTTAAATTTTCCTCGTGTCTTGCAATATCATCCTCATCCGCAAGCCTTATAATCGGCTTTAAGGGCTGAACAATATCAGCTTGGGGAATCTCCATAAGATCGCTCGCAAGCGTACCGAATTCAATGCCTCTGGCGGTTTCAACGATGACGTTGTCTCCGCTCTTAAGGTCCATGTCGACGGGGTCGAAGTAATATATTTTACCGGCAGGCTTAAACCTGACGCCTGCTACTATAACCATAAATCCTCCTAAATAAAACGCTCCTACATTTCGAGGCAGAGCTTCTTAAGCGTATATTTGACATTATATCCCAACTTCAGGGATTTGGCTGCATCGCATACAGCACGGATTCCCTTTTCCGGATCCTTTATATATTCATGAGCCCCCTCGCCCGCATGAGGGCCTGCAAGAAGGGCAAGCGAACCTTTTCCGTGACGCAGAACCAGCGCATCCCTTAAAAGAATCTGCAGAGCCTCAGCGAAACTTGTCGCCTCTGCCCTCTGGTCGCCTTTGCGATCCAGTATCGGCTTAAGGCAGTTCATCCTCTCGTAAAAGGGCGCACCCCGCATGCAGAGGTTCAGAAACTCCCGCGCCATCGTCGACATCTCCTCGTCAATCTCCGGAAGCTCGGGCTCAAGACGAAGAACTATGCACCTTGAAAGCAGGGTTCTGAATAGGGATTCCTCGTTTTCGGAGAGCAGGATGATCATGCAATCCCCCAAGGGCTCTTCAAGAGTCTTTAATAGCTTGTTCTGAGCCTCCGGAGTCATCAGATGGACCTCATCGATGAGGACCAACTTTTTTTCGCCTCGCGGCTTGAATTTGAGCCTCTCCTGGATATGGGCTATCGCCTTAACACCTATGCGTGTCCTCGTATCCTCGAAAGGATTTTCAAGGTTTAAAAAGCTGAAATCCTCATGGTTACCGCTTTCAAATTTTTTGCAAGAAAGGCAGATTCCGCAACTGTCCCCCTCCCGAGAATTCATACACAGCACTGCCTTGGCAAACTCTCTGCCGATTTCGAAGCGGCTCTTTGCTCCACCTATAAACAGATAAGCGTGCATGGGCCTTCCTTCATCGAGCAGCTTCTTCAGGCGAGTCGCAATTTGTTTGTTGGTACTAAGCCCGGCCAGCGACATATTCGTCGAACCTCCGCCTAATCTCCTCGGCAATTTCCTCTACTCCAGCGGTTGCGTCCACACTTATATAGCGCTGTGGATACATATCGCGTAGTTTCATGTAGGCTTCGTATACTTTATCGTGAAAACTCATATCCTCTAGTTCCAACCTGTCTGGGTCTCTGGAAGCTTCAAGTCTACGCCTTCCGTAATCGGGTGGAAGATCAAGAAAGAAGGTGATATCGGGTGCAAGCCCCTGAACGGCGAATTCGTTTATCATGCGGACCTCGTCTCCCAGGCCTCTAGCATAGCCCTGGTAAGCGATGGATGAATCCATAAACCTGTCGCAGAGCACTATCTTGCCCTGCTCAAGTGCTGGTTTTATCTTCTCGGCGACATGCTGAGCCCGTGAAGCGGCATATAACAGCGCCTCGGTAACCCCGCTCATATCCGTGTTTTTCGGATCGAGGAGCAAATTTCGTATGTCTTCCGAAATATCGGTTCCGCCCGGTTCCCGAGTGAGCAGAACCGGTATTCCCACTTCCTCGCAATGACGAGCAAGTAGCTTGATTTGAGTGCTCTTCCCGCTTCCGTCCGGTCCTTCAAATGTTATGAAAATCCCCCGCATCAATTATTCCTTTCACCGCGAAAATTGCGCCACATAGCGTCGAATCGCCTTCGATTCTCCTTGTCCTCCTCCTTTTCCTTCTCCCTCAGCTTAATCTGTTCGATCTTCTTTTTATTCAAAGCATAAGTGTCGGAAAACAGTCGTCCGACTAAATAAACAGCAAGAACGACTATAGGTAGACATAGAAGTATCCAAAGTATGTATTTCGCAATTTCCGTGTTCAATGCTCCCTCCGCAGGCTGTAGCAATCAAGTGATGTATAGCTCACAGCTTATAATGCATACTCATAGGAATAATTATAGCATAAATGAAAACCGCGTTCCATATAGGAACGCGGTTTGGTAAACCGGCGACGACCTATTTTCCCGGGCAGTCTCCCACCGAGTATCATCGGCTCTGAAAGGCTTAACTTCTGTGTTCGAGATGGGAACAGGTGTGGCCCTTTCGATATAATCACCAGTTTTCTTGCTTGTTATCTTTGCGCATTGCTTTGTCAGAGCTGCTCTTCGACTCGATTACGTACCTTCAGTACGTGCCTTCATCGACGCTCGTTATTCCTCGCACTGCACAAATAACTCGCAATTTGAGAATATAAAGTTTTCAAACTCTGTACCCTCAAAACTAAACAATG
>JAAZLU010000011.1 GCA_012799165.1 Clostridiales bacterium | reverse complement strand
TTCGTTCCGTGCGGGACTCTTCCGCCAGTCTGACGGCCTCGCCGAAACCGGCGATCGCAGGCATGTTTTCAGTTCCGGAGCGAAAGCCCGACTCCTGATTGCCGCCCGGAAGAAATGCCGGAAAATGAAGCCTCTTTCTCATGTAGAGGGCTCCCACGCCCTTGCTTGCTTTAGCCTTGTGGCCGGAAAGACTCATCGTGTCGACGCCGAGTACGCCGACATCGCAGTCAACCTTTGTGAAGCTCTGCACGGCATCCGTATGAAATATTGCATCCTTTGAAACTTTGCGCAGTTCGCGCGCGATTTCAGCGATAGGCATCATAGTGCCCACCTCGTTGTTTGCGTGCATGACGCTCACGAGTACAGTGTCCTCGCTCAAAGCTTCCCGAAATGCATCCATATCGAGGCTGCAATCGGACTTTACGGGCAGATATACCGCTTCCGCCCCCATAGCCTCTATATACTCGATATTGCGTAGAACGGAAGCATGTTCTACTGCAGTAGTAATTACCCTGCCGCCCCTCCTCCGCATCGAACTCCATGCGGGTCTGATTGCCGTCGCATTGCTTTCGGTTCCGCAGGACGTGAAATATATCTCCTCCGCGGATGCCCCTATCGCCGTTGCAAGAATGGTCCTCGCATGCTCCATAATCTTTTCCGCCTTCAGACCCATTCTATGCAAAGACGAAGGATTGCCAAAATCCTCCGTCATCGTCTTTGCCATAATCTCCACGACTTCGGGTGCAACTTTCGTCGTAGCGCTGTTGTCTAAATATACAAACATCTTACTTGGCGTAATCCACCGCCCTCGTCTCCCTGATTACATTAACCTTAATCTGGCCGGGATATTCGAGTTCGCTCTCGATCTTCTGCGAGATTTCTCTCGCGAGCAGAGCCATGGAATCGTCGTTCACCTCATCGGGACAAGCAATTATTCTTATTTCACGGCCCGCTTGAATGGCGAAGGATTTCTCCACGCCGGGGGTAGTATTTGCAATCTCTTCGAGGTTTTGAAGCCTCTTGATGTAGGTGTCCAGAGTCTCCCTTCTCGCTCCCGGTCTTGCAGCCGACAACGCGTCCGCAGCCGCAACGAGGATGGCCTCCGGGCTCTTGGGCTCGTAATCCCCGTGATGAGCCGCCATGGCGTCGATTACGGCCTCGGACTCTTTGTACTTGCGAAGAACATCTATGCCGATGTCGACGTGAGTACCCTGAAGTTCGTGGTCGAGGGCCTTTCCTATGTCATGAAGCAAGCCTGCGCGCTGCGCAAGCATCACATTCATTCCCAGCTCGCCGGCCATGAGTCCCGCCAGATGCGCAACTTCCTTGGAATGCTGAAGAACGTTCTGCCCATAACTGGTGCGGTATCTGAGCCTTCCCAGGAGCTTTACCAGCTCTGGATGCAGGTTGTGGATACCCATCTCGAAGGTTGCGGCTTCGCCCTCCTCCTTGATGATTCTGTTGACATCCTTCTCCGCCTTATCTACGGTCTCTTCAATCCTCGCCGGGTGGATCCTCCCGTCCACTATCAACTTTTCGAGCGCAACCCTTGCGATTTCTCTCCTCACCGGATCGAAGGCTGATAGTATGACTGCCTCGGGGGTATCGTCGATTATCAGATCGACGCCGGTAGCTGTCTCTATAGCCCTTATATTGCGACCTTCTCTGCCTATTATGCGGCCCTTCATCTCATCGTTTGGAAGGGGCACAACCGAAACGGTGGTCTCGGCCACTTGGTCCGCCGCGCAACGCTGAATGGCACCGGTTATTATCTCCCGCGCCTTTCTGTCCGCCTCATCTTTGGCATTGGATTCGATTTCTTTTATCATGATGGACGCATCTCTGCGCACATCTTTTTCTATGTTCTGAAGCAGTAACTCCTTGGCCTCTTCGGCGGTGTAACCGGAGATTCTCTCCAGCTCGGCGATCTGTCTCTCTATGAAGCCTTCGAGCTCCACTTCCTTCTCGATTATAAGCTGCTGCCTCGCACTTATATTCTCTTCCTTTTGCTCTATATTTTCTATCTTTCTGTCCAGAGATTCTTCCTTCTGGACCAGCCTGCGCTCCGTCTTTTTGAGCTCTTCTCTGCGTTCGCGAATATCTCTTTCCGCATCCTGTTTTATCGAATGGGCCTCCGCTCTGGCCTCGACCAGGGTCTCCTTGCGAAGTGCCTCGGTACGGTTTTCTGCATCCAAAATCAGGTTCTTAGCCTGAGTTTCAGCGCTGCCGATAATCTTCTCGGCAGAATTTTTTCGGATGATATAACCTACAAGTATTCCAACTGCAAGAGAAGCGACGACCGCAATAATTATTTCTAACATTGTGCGCCTCCTCTGCGTTCAGTATTGTTTAATTTTCCGACATGAATATAAAAAAACAGTCTATCAAGTAAGAAAATTATTGCTGTATAAAAGTTTACATATCATTTTACAATGTCGCCGCGCCTTTTGTAAAGTCAATATTTTTTGCAAGGGAATTGGCACGTTTTTAGTTACAGGCACACAAAAGCCGGCGCTTTGCGCTTGTTCGATTATAAAACTCTACTTCATATTGAAAAATGAGCAAAAGGCTTGGATAAAATCGGGCGCTGCGACCTCTTTGGTAGCAGCGCCCCTTTCTTTGCAATTCGACCGATTGCTCATCGAAAAAGCACTTAAAAGCTTATTGTCGCAATCTAGCACATGGGCTTGAGCTCAGGGCTGATTATGAGCTCCGCCTCGGTTGCAGCCTGGATCTCTTCGATGGAGAACTCAGGATTATACTCTATCATCACAAGACCCTCCGGACGCACATCTAATACGCACATCTCGGTTATAATCTTGGTGACACAATTGATAGCAGTGTAAGGCAGACGGCATTTCTTGAGAATTTTGGGCCTTCCCTTTGCCGTATGCTCCATGGCGACTATCACATGCTTAGCCCCTATGAGCAGGTCCATAGCACCGCCCATGCCGGGCATCATCTTTCCGGGTATTATCCAGTTTGCGAGCGAACCCTCGGCATCCACTTCGAGACCGCCCAGGATAGTGGCATCGACATGACCTCCGCGTATGAGCCCGAAGGAAGTAGCCGAATCGATAAAGGATCCTCCCGGAGCCACTTCGGAAGGCCGGCCGCCGGCATCCACCACATGGCGAGCGTCGCGATTTTCGTCCGTAACCGTCCCTACGCCTATTATACCGTTCTCCGATTGAAGTGTAACCTTTACATCTTCAGGGAGATAATTCGGCACCAATGTGGGCAACCCGATTCCGAGGTTTACAACATCACCGTCATTCAATTCCTTTGCTACACGTTGAGCAATAAAAGCTCTCATCTGATCCCTGTCCATCATAAATATTTACCTCCTTCCACAACATAGTCTACCAGTATAGCGGAAGTTCTAACATCTTCGGGGGCTATTTCGCCTATTTCCACAATCTCTTCCGCCTCGGCAATTACCGTTTCCGCGGCGGTCGCCATAACAATGTTGAAGTTACTGCTGTCGCCCTTGTACCAAACATTGCCGGCCTTGTCTATCTTCGCTCCTGCAATTATCGCAAAATCGGCCTTTATCGGCTTCATGAGAAGATAATCTCGCCCTTCTATGTTCTGCTTTCCGAGGCAATAGGGGCTGTCCTCGATGATGGTTCCCACTCCCGTAGGGGTGAGGACTCCGCCGAGGCCCGCTCCGTGAGCACGTATCATTTCGGCAAATGAACCCTGAGGTATCAAAAAGACTTCGAGAGTCTTTTCGATCATGGACTGCTGTGCGACTTCGGGGTTGAGTCCGACATGAGTCGCAATCAAAGTCTTGATCTGCTTGTTATGTACGAGCTTGGCTACACCGTAGAAATCTCCACCGTCCGGACCGTTCGGCATGGAAGCGTCATTGCATATCAGGGTAAGATCCTTTACTCCACTTTTAGAAAGAGCGTCTATAAAGGCATGAGCGTTACCGCAACCCATGAATCCCCCTACCATTATGCTTGCACCGTCCGGAATCAATTTCACGGCTTCTTCAATTGATACAAATTTTGACATAATTCCTCCTTTATATATTTTTCATTAAGATATTAACTAATTTGCAGTCCAGCCGCCGTCTATGGGCAGAGATATTCCCGTTATGCTTTCAGCAGCGTCTGAACACAAAAATACGAACACATCCGCAACCGTTGAAGGATCGAGCATCTTCTTAATTGCCGCCTTAGAGAGCATGATGTCCGATATAACCTTCTCCTCGGGTATATTGTGAGTCTTCGCCTGATCGGCTATCTGACCCTCCACCAGGGGGGTCATTACATAAGCCGGGCAGATGCAATTTACGGTTATTCCAAGCGGTCCACCCTCCAGAGCTGCAGTCTTGGTCATCCCGAAAAGTCCGTGCTTGGCAGTAACATAACACGACTTGAACTCGGACGCAACCAAACCGTGTATGGAGCTCAGGTTAACAATTCTTCCCCAGCCGTTTTCCTTCATGTAGGGCCAGCAGTACTTCGTGAGTAAAAACGGGGCGGTGAGCATCAGGCGTATCATGAAGTCCCATTTGTCTTCGGGGAATTGATCTATAGGGCACACATGCTGTATCCCGGCTATATTCCCCAGAATATCGACCCTCCCGAACTTCTCTACCGCGTAATCCACTATTACCTTACAACCTTCTCTCGTACTTAAGTCGACGGCCTTTCCTTCGCAGCCGAGCTCCTCGCAGACCTTTTTTACACCTTCTGCATTTATGTCGGCGATCACTACCTTTGCACCTTCTTTACACATGCGGGTGGTTATGGCCTTCCCTATCCCGCTAGCGCCTCCCGTAATTAGTGCGACTTTACCTTTAATCATTTTTTCTCCTCTCTATAATTATTCTCGCAATCTTCTGTCATTGCCGCTTCTGCGGTAGTATTCGGCTTTGCTCGCATACATCAATTCATCCGCCAAAGCCTCCATCTGCACGAAAGAGAGTTCGGGATGTTCAACCGCAGCTACGAAGCCGTAAGAGACCGCGAGAGTTTTAACCAATTCGCCCTCCCAGGAGTCGAGTTCCGCATCGAGGCGACTCAACATCGTATGGGCATCTTCTACATTTCTGTGTATTATTACCGAAAACTCATCCCCGCCGGTACGATATATCTTTGAATTTTTGTCAAAGGCAGTTTTCATGCATTGGGCAGCACCCTTTAAGAGTTCGTCGCCGGCGGCATGTCCCAAGTTATCGTTGCAGTCTTTAAGTCCGTTTATGTCGAGGGAAACCAATATAAGATCTTCCATTCCCTTTCCGGTCTTCAGGCGCGCTGAATCTTCCTCGTAGGCCCTTCTGTTGAAGAGCATAGTGAGAGAGTCCATATAGGCCTTGTCGCTTACTTCGTCAAACGCGCGACGACTCCTCCTGAACTGCCGGAATCTCACAAAGATGTCTATGGCTATTGAAAAAAGTATTATCAACGCGGCCACACCCAAAAGCTGATTTCGCAGATTGGTGGTTCCGGCGGTTATGAGGCTATTATCTATGGCGTTTATTACGTACCATCCGCTGGTATTTATCTCCTGAAAATATATAGCTCTCTTTACGCCGTCGTAATCGGATATCACCACGCCCTGCTTGTCTTCCTTTATCGAATCAATGATCTTGGGATAATCTGAAAGCCCCGTCTCGTCGAGTCTATAAGGGGACTCATCATAATAAAAAGAATCTTTATCGGGATGGATTATGACTCCCATATCCGCATCTACGAGGAAACCATAGGAGTTTTCGAGGGTGGATTCATTGGTAAAAAATTCAGTAAGAGAGTCAACGAACACGTCTATTGCAAGCACGCCTATCATCCTCGAGCCGCGCATCACGCGCTTAGAGAGCGTTATTACAAGCTGTCCGGAATCGAGGTCGCGATAAGCTGTTGAGTATATTACATCGTCAGTCTCGCTGGCCTTTATATACCATTGCCGCTGCCTGTAATCAATATCCGGATCCTCGACCAGATTGTCGTATCCGGTTCCAGATGCCATGACATTGCCGGTCGAAGTAAAATAAATATCATACACATAAGGATCGTCTTTTGCCTTTAAATAGGATGTCAGATAATCCTGAATTTCCTTGCGGCTTGCCTTTTCGCTGGCGATGACGAAACACTGGTTTTCGAGAGTCAGCTTATTTTCCGAAAACCATTGCATGGCTACATGAGCCTTTGTATCAGTTATAAGCTTATAGTTAAACACTGCCAAATCGTTAATAGCTCTGGAAGAAATTCGAAATGAAGCTTGCGCCATAACAACCATGCATAGCGCGGTTATAATCAGAGCAATTACGATAGAGCGTAGAAATAAAGGGTCTGCGGGTTTTTCACCTTCTTTTTTCATATGTAGATGAGCCTCCCTAAAGAAATATAATTATGTAATTATATGGATATATAAGTATATCATGATTTTTCGGATATGCAAATTTGAGTCCAACAATTTTACCTCGTTTTTACAGGGCTCAGCCGCAGTTTCGCAGAGCTTTTCCTCATTCGGCTTGCGCAAAAGCCGCCCTAGGATATATACTCTCTTTATATGTGAGCCGACTGAAAGGAGGTGGGATCGTGGACAAAGAAAAGATTAAACTTACCGAACTCGCAAGCTGCGCGGGTTGAGCGGCCAAAGTCGGAGCAGGAGTTCTTGCTCAGATATTGGATGGAATGAATATGCACGATGACCCTGCCCTTTTAGCAGGCTTCGACAAAAGCGAAGATGCCTGCGTCTACAAGATAACGGAGGATTTGGCGATAGCTCAGACCGTCGACTTCTTCCCTCCGATAGTGGACGACCCCTATACATTCGGCGCAATCGCTGCCTGCAACTCGCTTTCGGACATCTATGCCATGGGCGGCGTGCCGAAGACCTGCCTGAATATAATGGGAGTCCCCGAAGAGATGGACAAGTTTCATGTCCGGGAGATACTCAGGGGAGGTTACGATAAAGTTTTCGAGGCGGGAGCGGTCATAGCCGGAGGACACACGATAATAGACCCGGAGCCCAAGTACGGACTCTGCGTAACGGGCTTCGTAAACCCCGAAACCTTCTTCAAAAATAACGGGGCCAAGCCTGGCGATGTGCTGATACTAACCAAGCCCATAGGCATAGGCCTACTCACAACAGCAGCCAAAGCCGATATGGTCTCGGACGAAGGTCTGGCTTTAGCGATAAAATGCATGACGGAGCTGAATAAAAATGCCCGCGACGTGCTGGTAAAATACAAGGTTCACGCCTGCACGGATGTTACGGGCTTCGGCTTTATGGGGCACCTCTACGAGATGATCAGCGGATCGGGCGTCGCCGCCGAAATATACAGCAATGGAATCGACATCATCCCCGAATCTCTCGATTTGGCCTCTATGGGAATGATACCTGCGGGCGCCTACCGAAACCGGAGCTACTGCGAATTTGCCGTCGATGCGGGAAATGTCTCCGTAAGCGTGCAGGACGTGATGTACGATCCTCAAACTTCCGGAGGGCTGCTGGCAGCGGTCGCCGCCGAGGATGCCGATGCCTGCCTCGAGGAACTCACAGGCAAAGTGATCTCAGCCCAAAGGGTGGGAAAAGTAATCAAATACGAGGGTGGAAAGAGTATATTTCTGCTATAGCATATTCAAAGCTGACAAAATCCCCGCCTGCGCGCGCAGGCGGGGATATTCTATTATCTTAACTTTTTATAATCGATGAATAATTAAAATTTTTGAAATTTTTTATTTCCGAAAGCAAGCCGTGCCCTGCGAATTAAAATATTCTGCAGGCGATGTTGGAAAAATTCTTTGCGATATAGGAATTCTGCGCTATGACCACGGGGGTTCCG
>JAAZLU010000088.1 GCA_012799165.1 Clostridiales bacterium | reverse complement strand
GTTAATATTTTAACCAATGCGGTATTGTCGAATAGAGAGGTAAGGAAATGAAATTTTTTATAGCGGACGCGTTTACCGATGAACTCTTCGGCGGAAATCCCGCCGGGGTGGTTTATATTCCGGAGGGCGCAGATTTTCCCGATGACGAGATTATGCGTAAAACTGCTGCGGAACTGCGCTATTCCGAGACAGCATTCATCAAGAAGCTCGGAGATAAGAAATATCATATACGCTACTTTACCCCGGCCGCGGAGGTCGATCTCTGCGGGCACGCGACCATTGCGACATTCTTTACGCTCTACGCTTCCGGATTAATAGAGGTGGAAGATGTTTGCGATTTTAAGACCTTGGCGGGAGATCTGCAGGCTCAGCTTACGGATACCGGCGTGATGATGGATATGGGCGAGGCTAAAAGCTTCGGGCTTATAGATAGCGAGGATGCGCTCGAGGAACTGTATAAGGTTATGGGGGCGGCGTCTGCCGAAGTGCCCGAATACGCGGGAGAGATGCTATATCCCGAGATGGTATCCACCGGTCTTAAAGATATTTTGATGGCCGTTAAGGACCTCGATGCTCTCAATGCTCTTGGGCCCGACATGAAGGCGCTTTCCGCGCTCAGCGAGCGCATGGATGTTACGGGGGTTCATGCGTTTACGATGAATGCTCCGGACGGGGAGATTCACTGCAGAAATTTCGCCCCGCTCTACGATATCCCCGAGGAAGCCGCCACCGGTACTTCCAACGGTGCGCTCACTTATTATCTTTACGAGCGCGGCCTGATTAAGGAGGGCAGGGAAAATCTCTTTATTCAGGGCGAAGCCATGGGCAGGCCCTCGCGCATCCACAGCAGGCTGACGGAGCGCAAAGGCCGTGTGCATATTCAGGTCGGCGGCGAGGCCGCGATACTGGCGGAAGGGGTTATCAATATTTAGAGTGATGTATGGTGGAGCCGTCAGCTCTGTCGGATAACTTAAGTCTTCGGCACAACTCCCCGCTGTCGCACAGAGCAGAAATAAAACATTCCCGCAGACCTTGGGCCTTGCGGGAATGCTTTTGCGGTTTTTATAGCAATTATATCGACCTGAAGATATTTTATCTTTTCCTAGCCAATATGCTTGCCCGCCATAGCTTGTCGTCCGGCGAATCCGGCAGCGGCTCGGCGGAATAGTTGCGATATGTTTTGAAAGTGTCAAATCCCGCTTCGTCAAGCCAGGTGAATACTTGCGGAAGAGTCGGTATATGCTTATACCAATTCCTTGGAACGATAATACTTTCTCCGCTTGCTGTCTTAAGTTCCAAATGAGAGCAGCCTGCACATATTTGGGTGGCGCCGTCGTATACGCTTCCGCAGCTTACGGTTCTTCCGGTAGTTCCCAGCTCATCCGTGCCGTCGAAATAGTAACGTTTGCCGGTACTTGTGAAGACTGTTTGCGGGTTCGCATACAAATCGAAATCAAGGTATAGCCAGCCTCCTGCATCAAGCGCTTCGGATGCCTTTGCAAACAGCATTTTCTGCGCAGCTTTATAATCCATATCGCCCTCAATATTTATGAGGAAATTGCCCGCGATGATTATTGCGTCGTGTTTCCCCCAATCTTCTTTAAGGGCGTCGGCCTGATATATGCGCAGATTCGGCAGTCCTTTAGCTTTCTTTATGCAGCGCAGCAGCATGTATTCATCCGAATCGAATCCGCTAACATTGTACCCCGCCTGTGCCAAGGGAACGCATATGCGTCCGCCTCCGCAAGCTACTTCAAGAATACTCTCCGGCTTATCGATGCTCTTTAGAACTTCGAGCAGAAAATCAATATCGTTTGTTTGCGTTTCAAATTGCTCATAAACATCGGCGTACCAATGTCGAGCGTAAAAGTTTTGATTCAATTTTTGTTCCTCCATTGTTATTTTTGCATTTCCCGGGAAGGCTAAAATATAATCGTCCTCCCGCTTTTCGTTAATCCTGTCAATACTTTGTATTTCATGTTAAACACTCCTTTCAAAATTTATTGTTTTTGTATGTTCATAGTTTAAAATCAATGGCTGAAAACGGGCACAAAAACACCGCGAAAAGCAGCCTTCGTATGCGGTCGCTCCTGCGGTTAACAGTACAAAAATAGCACGACTCCAAGCGTGCTATAAGCGTCAGCTATAGTTTTCACGAAAGGTTACTTAAAACGGCACGGCAAAGCAAATAAGGATAATCTCTTTTGATATTGCGCGCGCCCGTATTCAGTTAAATGACAATTCCTCCATTTATAGCAGTCATCGTACATCTCTCCTTTCGTTCTTATAATGCAGATTACCACGGATATTTCATCATACAAATTGCAGGATGTCAATATTGAAAAGGCGTGTTGATGCTCGCACGATAAAATTTGCTACATCCGCTTTGTTTTTGATAGAATCAATTTAATTCAAAATTGAGAGTGAGGACAAAAATCAATGAGCCTTACAGTAAGCAAAGAACAGGCCCGGCGTTTTATGCTGCTCAAGCAGGGGCTGCTCGACGAATATAAGTATAGCGGCAAGCAGGGCGTGCTCGATTTTGTTAATCAGGCGGGCTGTGTTCAGTTTGACCCTGTGGATGTGTGTGGGCAGAGCGCGGACATAGTGCTTCATTCGCGGGTGAAGGATTACTCGAAAGAAATGCTGGACGAACTGTTGTATAAGGACAGGCTGCTCGTCGATTATTTCGATAAGAACCTATGCATTTTTCCGGTGGAATATCTGCCGGTTTTTTGGCACATAAAGCCCGGCGGCGGGTATGCCGAAGCTTATCACAGGCGCGGCGGCGAGGCGGTTGAGAAAATTGAACCGCTGATACGCCGACTCATCGCGGAGAAAGGACATATTTCGGCATCGGAGATTAAGATCGACGATGATGCCGGTTGGAACCGGAGAATGTCGTCCTCCCTGCCGCGCGTTGCGCTCGAGTCCATGTATTTTCGGGGCGAGCTTATAATTCACCACAAAACGGGCAAGAATAAAAGTTACGCCTTTGCAAAGGACCATATACCCGAGGCGATTTTGTCAGCTCCGCTTCCCTTTAAGAGCGAGGACGAGCGCTTTGGGTGGCATGTCCTTCGCAGGATCGCAGCGGTGGGGCTGCTTTGGAATAAGGCGAGCGATGCCTGGCTAGGCCTGTCCATGAAGTCCGCGCAGCGTCAGAGAGCTTTCGAGCTGTTACATAATGAGGGTAAAATTAAGGAATTGCATGTCGAGTCGTTGAAAGATAAATTTTACTTTAAGGCCGAAGATGAGCCGCTTTTCGAACTGGCAGCTTCAGCATTCGGCGAGGGGCGCTGCGAGTTTATCGCGCCGTTAGATAGCCTTATGTGGGATAGGAAGCTTATAAAGGCATTGTTCGACTTTGATTACACTTGGGAAATTTACACACCTGCGGAAAAGAGAAAATATGGCGCGTATGTACTGCCCATAGTATATGGAGAGAACTTTGTAGGGCGAATAGAAGCGGCGAGCGACCGCAGGACGGAAACGCTCGTCGTTAAAAATATATGGTATGAGGATGGTGTGAAACAAAGCAAAGCACTAAAAGTTGCCATTGAGAATTGTGTGGAAAGATTCGCTGGATTCAATGGCTGTTTCGATATTTCATATGACTTTCGTTGATG
>JAAZLU010000087.1 GCA_012799165.1 Clostridiales bacterium | reverse complement strand
TGGTCATAGCGATTATAGAACTATTGTCTATGCTCCGAACTCCGTGCAGGAAATAGCGGATATTATGGTAATGGCATTCGACAAGGCCGAGGAGCATCGCCTACCTGTCGTAGTGCTTATAGATGCCTCTCTTGGGCAGATGATGGAGCCTGTGGAACTTCCCGCTATGCACGAGCACAACCCGGACTTTTTGCCCTGGGCACTGCGAGGTAAGGGAGATGGGGAACATAAGCGTCATACCTCTGTTATGTACTATAACAAGAATTATGATGAGTATTTAAAAACGCGATATGCTCGGATAGAATCCAAAGAACAGCGGTGGGAAAGTTTCGACACACAAGATGCCGATTTGGTTCTCGTCAGCTATGGAATTTCGTCGCGCATATGCGAAGAGGCGGTTCAACGCTGTAGGGCGAAGGGTCAAAAAGTAGGATTGATACGTCCGATATCTCTATACCCATTTCCGCTTCGCGCTTTCGATGAAACAAGTCCAAAGCTCGGTTACCTTTGTGTAGAAATGAGTCTTCTGGCTCAGATGGCTCAGGATGTAGCTACCGCATCATCGATGAAATATCCCATATATGACTTTGGTGCCGGCACGGTTCTGTACGATGTTGAAAAAATATGTACTGCGATCGATGAGATATACAGCGGCAAGGCAAAGGAGGTCTTTGGAAAGTGATGGTATTAAAAAGGCCGAAAGCTTGTTTTACTGATAATAAATATTGCCCCGGCTGCGGGCACGGAATAATAAATCGGCTCATCGCGGAAGTTCTCGAAGAGACGGGTGATGACCGAAAAGCACTGGCAGCAATCGGGGTCGGATGCGGGTCCTGGATGCCCGATACCTTTGGTATAGACTGCGTGCAGGCTCAGCACGGGCGCGCCGCCGCAGTGGCCTGCGGAATGAAGCGTTGCCGTCCCGACAATATTGTGTTTTCATATCAGGGCGATGGAGATGCTCTTGCAATAGGCTTTTCCGAAACCATGTATGCCGCCATTCGTAATGAAAACATCACCGTTATACTTGTAAACAACGGTAACTTCGGGATGACGGGCGGGCAGATGTCTCCGACTACTCTCGAGGGACAAAGGACTTCTACGAGTCCGCAAGGGCGCGACTGCAGCCTAAGCGGATATCCGCTCGATGTGGTGGAGTTGTTGCGCACGCTTCACGTAGCCTATATTGCGCGAGTTGCAATTACGGATGTTGCCGGTGTGCGGCGTGCAAAAGAGAGCATACGCACCGCGTTCAACGCGCAGAGAGATAGGCGGGGATTTTCCTTTATCGAAGTGCTTTCACCATGTCCCACCAACTGGAAGCTGGATCCTGTAGCATCTCTTAAATATATTAAAGACACGGTTGAAAGTGTTTACCCCCTGTGTGAATACAAGCTTTGGGAGGAACAAGATGACTGATTTGGTTTTTGCCGGGTTCGGAGGGCAAGGCATTTTGACTGCCGGCCTTATCGTAGCAAGAACCGGCATGGAAATCGGAGACAATGTAACCTGGATGCCTTCATACGGGAGTGAGATGCGAGGCGGGACAGCTAATTGCAATGTTCGAATTTCTCAAAGAAAGATACCCAGTCCCTTTGTCGGGCAGATAGATATACTTGTGGCGATGAACGTCCCGTCCGTTGAAAAATTTATGCCGATGCTGCGGCCCGGAGGAACGCTCATAGTGAACGGCAGCATGGTGCGCGATATTGTTTTTAGAGAAGATATTAATATATACAGTGTTCCCGCTACAGAAATAGCCGATCGTTTGGAAAATGCAAAAGGCGGCAACATCGTTATGCTGGGAGCCTTAGCGGCAAGCGGCAAACTTTATAACTCCGACATATTACAAAAGGGCATGCTCGACTTTTTTGCTCTCAAAGGATATAAAAATCCCAAAAACTTTGCATGCTTTATCGAAGGCGAAAAGGCTTGTGAAAAAATATAAGGATAATGCAGATGGATATACTTAAATTGCTTAAGCCGAACAGAATATGTATAGTCGGCGCAAGTGAAAAAGTGGGCTTCGGCGGCGATACTTGCCGCAATGTTATGCACTACATGCAGCCCGATCGTTACTTTTTCGTAAACCCCAAATACCCAAGCGTATTCGGGGTTAAGTGCTATCCCTCGATGTCCGATGTGCCGCAGGCTTTCGACCTGGCTGTTATCTGCACTCCGATGGGAACTGTTGAAGACTTGCTCCGCGAGGCGCATAAATGTGGGGCGGGTGCGGCGATAGTGTATGCGAGCGGGTATAAGGAAACGGGTACGGCCGATGGCATCGCGGCGCAGAATTCCCTTAAAGCTCTTTGCGAGGAACTGGGGATGGCCTTGCTTGGTCCCAATTGTGCGGGCTATGTAAATTACATAGACATGGTGTATCCATTCGCTTTCATTGCTGAAGAACGCGACAGGCGCGGTTCCGTAGGCTTTGTATCGCAGAGCGGCCAGCTTTGCCTGTCCATGATGGAAAATCCTGCCAGCACTTTCAGCTACTCGATATCGGTAGGGAATTGTGCGGTTACGAGTGTCGAAGATTTTGTGGATTTCCTTGTAGATGATGAGGACACACGGGTTCTTGCCATATATCTCGAAGGACTGAGCGAGCCACAACGATTTGTGAATGCTTTGCGCCGTGCTGCGCAACAGAAAAAGCCGGTTGTAATTCTTAAAGCCGGACGTTCGGAAAAAGGAAGCAGAGTAGCAGCCTCGCATACGGGAAGTCTTGCCGGTTCGGATAGCGCATATGATGCACTGTTCGAAAAATTCGGTGTTATACGCGTCAACGATTTGGAGGAGCTGATATATACGGCGGAAGCATTCGCAACTCTTAAAAAACTTCCCGAATCCTCCGGCGTCGCGTCCATGAACCTTTCTGGAGGGGAAACCGGAATATGTGCCGATGTGGGAAGCCTTTGCGGAATATCCTTTCCAGATTTCGAAGCGGAAACCGTAGAAGCATTGCGAAAGATATTACCTTTTTATGCACACCCGGCAAATCCTCTCGATATGACGGCGACTCTTTCCTACGATATTGAGGGATTTGCTTCTGCTTTACGCATAGTGATGCAGGATCCGAATGTTTCCTTGATATCCATAGGCTATACTCTGCTTGAAAATATCACGGATCCGGCAATACACTATATGGCAAAAGCCATCGAAATAGTATCCGCGGAAGAGAATTCTGTGCCGATGCTGATGCTACCCTTTGCCGGCAATACCCGCAATAGCGAGTATCTTGAGCTTCTGCGCAAATGCGGCGTTCCCGTGCTTCCTCCACCGCTTTACGGATTTCGAATAATACAGCACATATGCAAATTCGCAGAGTTTGATATTTCAAAAGTGGACACTTCATCTGCCATTCCCACCCGATCTCGTCGCGCCGAACGCATCGCTCTTTCGGAGCACGAAGGGAAACTTCTTTTTGCATCACGCGGGATAAGGGTTCCGGAAGAGGAAATAGCTCTCAGCTGCGACCACGCCGTGGAGATTGCAAAACGCATAGGATTTCCTGTGGTTCTTAAAATCATGAGCCCACAGATTCAGCACAAAACCGAGGTCAAAGGTGTTGAACTCAATCTGCGTGATGAGACAGCCGTGCGCCTAGCCTACGATCGCATCATGCAAAATGTAAACAAGCTGCGCCCCGATGCTTACATAGAGGGGATTCTTGTTCAGCGCATGGCCCCGATCGGTACAGAAGTTATAGTTGGCATAAATAATGACCCGCAGCTTGGACCCTGTGTGCTCGTAGGCATGGGCGGTGTTTTTGTGGAAGTGTTCCGCGATGTCCAAATCCGTCTTGCGCCAGTAAGCGAAACAGAAGCATTAGACATGTTGTCGCAGCTTAAGGCCGATAAGCTTCTTGCAGGTTACCGCGGATATCCGCCATGCGACCGCGAGGCACTGGCAAAGCTGATAGTAGCCGTATCTGAAATTGCTGTCGAATACAAAGACAGTCTGGTGGAATTGGATATTAATCCTGTTTTCGTGTACGAAAAAGGCGTTTGTGCAGTGGATGCACTTATAGTGTTTGATGAGTGTCCGCAGACTGACCGAGGGCTAGTAACATGAAGTTTGCGAAAATAAAAATCGAGAATAAAAAGCTTCGCAAAGCTGTTTCTCAAGCCGCCTATTTTCTTGCAGGAAATCTTCTGTATGCCCTTGCATTGAACTTATTTTTTATAGAAAATAACATAGCTGCAGGCGGTTTTGCCGGAATAGCCACTATAATAAATTATGTTGTGCCCATACATGTAGGTTTATTTGTATTTATTATGAATGTTCCGTTTTTGATATGGGCTGGCCTTTCGAAGGGATGGTCATATACCGCGAAGACTTTACTCGGAAGTGTAGTTTATTCGGGCATGGTCGACTTGTTGTCATTTCTGCCGACTATAACAGATAATCTGCTGGCCGCATCAATATTCGGCGGGGTTCTCTACGGAGTGGGGGCGGTAGCGCTTCTTAAGGCTAATGCATCCTGCGGTGGAACCGATTTGGTGGCTCGATTGATAAAATTCCGCGGGATATCACTCGGTCGGATGTTTTTGATAGTCGACGGTTTTACGATATTGTTGGCTATAACAGTATATAAGGATTTGGAGTTGGCTGTTTACGCCATGACTGCGCTGTTCGTCTGTTCAGTTTGCACAGATAGAATCATTGCAGGGTTTAACGACGCTAATTTGTGTTATATAATAACCGAAAAGGATCCCAGGATAATGGCCGATGCCATATTCCACCGTCTGCATCGAACCGCAACGCTGCAAAAAGGAACCGGGCTTTATAAGAACACCGACAAGAATATACTTTTAGCTGTAGTGCGACCGCGTGAGATTTATATTCTTAAAGACCTTATCAGCGAGTTCGATAAAAAAGCCTTTGTTATTGAAGTCCATGCTAAAGAAGTGCATGGCGGAGGTTTTCAGGAAGAGGGCGGACGCTACGAAAATTCCGCAAACCGAAGCCTTGAAGTCTCTGATATCCGCCCATAATAGTAAAAAAGGAGGTGAAACACTGATTGATACAATCCTTGTTTACTGAATTGACGCGAAAAGGAGGTATATTATGAGTAATGAAAAAAAGGGTAAAATCCAATGGACCCCGCGTCTTGTATTGACTATCGTTGGACTATCTCTTGCAGGCTCTGTCATCTACGAGCTTCCGTATCTTAAGTATGCATACTATGACTCGCTTTTGGCTGCGTTTGATCTTACTAACGCACAGTCCGGAATGTTGCTATCTGTCTATGCGACTTCGTGCATGCTACTTTATATTCCCGGAGGGCTTGTTGCCGACAGGTGGTCAGCCAAAAAGTGCATGCTATTTTCTCTTTTCGGAACCGGAATTCTTGGACTGATTCTTTGTTTCTCGATGAACCGCGCTACAGCGTATATTGTCTGGTTTTTGTTCGGCTTATCCACCAGTTTTGTTATGTGGGTGGCCTTGATGAAAGCCATAAGGCTTACGGGAACAAAGGATACGCAAGGTACAATTTACGGTCTATATTATGCATTGAGTGGGGTTATTGCAGTTTTAACCAGTTTCCTGTTCTGGGGTTTGTACAGCAAATATATTTCTGTCGATGCGCCTTCTATTGAAGACCACAAAAAAGCGATGTTTGCTGTAATAATGGCGATGTCGATAGTTCACTTTGTGGCTGGTATTCTGGTCGCGATAACCTACAAAGACCACGAGGATCTTGATGCCGATGAAGAAAAGTTTCGCTTTCGTGATGTACCGAAAGCTCTTTCAAATCCGAATATTTGGATAGCTTCTGCCCTAATGTTTTGCATGTATGCGGTATACAGCTGTTCATCTTACTTCACCCCATACTTTACCTCGGCGCTCGGTGTCGATGCTTCCGAGTCGGCACTACTTTCAATATTGAGGACTTATGTCTTTTTCTTCTTCTGCCCTGTACTTGGCAAATTTGCAGATAAAGTTATGAAGTCCACCCTCAGAACTTACGTTATAGGATTTGTGTTGCTGGGACTGTTATATACCGGAGTATTGCTTGTACCGGCCAGTCCGGAAAGCCGCAATGTATGTATTGCAATTTCCTTCTGTGCGGGCCTCTTCTCCGTAATGATGTACGGCATAATGTGGTCAATATTGACGGAAATACGAATACCGACGCTGTATGCTGCCACCGCAGTCGGAATATGTTCAATATTTGTTTATATGCCGGATCTGTTCCTCCACACCGTATTCGGCAACTGGCTCGATGTACATGGTAATGACGGGTATTTTCGCATCTTCCTGACATTGGGTCTATTGTGCGTAGTGGCTATAGTATTGTGCTTTACGCTTCGGCATCGCGTCCTAAGCGGCAAGGGGATAGAAGAATCGAGTCCTGCGGAGTCGGACATTTAGTCCTCGTCCCCCTAATATAAATAGCCGGGCGGAATATTAAACTTAGAACCCAAGTTTCATCAACATATTATTGGAATTTCAGGAAATGTTAAGTAAGTTAGATTGCGTCGTAAAGGAAGGAGGAAAAGATTTTAATAGATCCTGATATTACCACCTTGTCAGTCGGGTTAGTATTAACAGCAATTTCTTGCTCTTCTGGACATGGTCGGTTTTTATGAAGCTCGGAGAATAAAAAGGAGATAAAAAAATGAAAGAATTAATGAAAAAACTCGGCTTTGGCGAGAAATTATCTCGAAATTTTCTCGCGATAGTCATTATCGCCGCCGGGGGAACCATCATCTACTACCTTCCATACTTTCGTTATGATTACTATGATGCATATCTTAGTGTCTACAACCTGACAAATACTCAGATGGGTGTCTTTGGAAGCATCTACGGAGTATTCGGAATGATAAGCTATTTCTTTGGCGGATATCTTGCTGATAAAGTTTCGGTGCGCAATATTTTGACCATCTCTTTGCTCGGCACCGGATTGGGCGGATTTTTGCACCTTCTGCCCTTAAGCTTCGGCTGGCTCTGCGGGTTATATGCATTCTGGGGATTTACCTCGCTGTTTGCATTTTGGCCGGCATGTGTTAAAGCGACCCGCATCATGTCCGATCAGGAAGATCAGGGCAAGGCCTTCGGTTGGTTTGAAGGTTGGAGAGGGGTAGTATCCGCTATTGTTGCCCCGCTGGCCGTTCTTGCGTATTCTATGGGTGTAAAAAAGCTGGGTGATGACGTAAACGGCATGCGCTATGTAATTATATTCCTCTCGGTACTTACTTGCCTTATAGGTATATTTGTATTCTTTACGACAAAGAACAGTATAGTAGCGGACGAACAAAAGGTCAGCTTTAAGAATCTTGGTGAAGTTTTAAAGCTTCCCGCAGTATGGATGGTCGGAATGGTAACATTCTGCATTTATTGCTTTACGATGTCAATTTACTATTTTGTGCCGTACGCCACATCTTTCTTAGGCATGACTGTTACAGTAGGAGCACTTCTTGCGGCCTTTAGGCGCTGGTTAGCCCCCTTATCGGCATTCATCGGAGGTCATTTTGTTGATAAATTTGGCACTTCAAAGGTTTTCCTCTTGGGTTTCATAATTCCTGCTATAGGTACCGTGGTCTGCCTGTTGTTCCCGCATCAAGCCTCCAGCATCATTCCTTATATCATAGTTTATCTGGTAATTTATATATTCTTTAACATAAACTACTCTCTGTCCTGGTCTATGATGGAAGAGGGCAAAATTCCTGAGCATCTTTCCGGGACCGCTGCAGGCGTAATATCAACAATCGGATATTTGCCGGAGATATTCTGCTCGCTGCTTGCCGGAAGGCTCATCGATCAAAGCGAAGGACCCACAGGTTACTATTACTATTTTGGATTCTTGGTTGTAATGATGATTGTGGGAATGGTTTTCGTAAGGCTTTGGAAGAGGTATCTGGATAAGATAAATGTAGCTGAACCCGATGCGATTGCTGAAATTGACGCATAGTTCATAACTAAGGACAGCGTAGCTTTAAGCTACGCTGTTCTCTTCTTTGTGAAAGGAGTGGTTCTTTTGGAAAGTATCAAAAATGTAAAATATGAGAGAGTTTATGTCGAGACGCCGCTGGATACAGACGCTGACGGAAAAAGGGATTTGATTGCCTGCTATATTTTGCTGCCGCAAAATGCTTCCGCAAGGAATCCGGTTCCCGCTGTTTTTATAGCAAATCCATACATGATGGAATGCAACGAAGATCTTTATACTCTCCATAATGTCGACATGGAACTGCCTGTTCAGGAAGCGCACAACTTTACACCGGAAGATCTTTTATTTAAACCCGAACGCTTGCCGGAGATAACTCCTCGCAAGCCCGCCGGAGCGGCTTTTTCGTCTCCGGTCGATGCTTCCTTATTTGATGTGGTACTAAAAAATAATAATCCCTTTTATCAGACTCTCCCCTCAAGAGGATATGCGGTAGTATTCTGCGGAGGGCTCGGAACTAAGGGGTCCGAAGGTTTTATTTCCACGGGATCGCGCAATGAGGTTTTAGCGTTTAAGTCCGTCATAGATTGGCTCTGCGGACGAGTAAACGCCTTTACGGACCTTACATCATCGATATCTGTTGAAGCATCTTGGTGCAACAAGAAGGTCGGCATGACCGGCAAAAGCTACGTGGGGACTACCTGCTGGGGAGTTGCCTCGACAGGCGTTGACGGATTGATAACCATCATACCGGAAGCGGGCATCAGTAACTGGTACGATTATTACCGCCAGAATGGATTGTGCAGCCCTGCTCTCGATTGGCAGGGAGACGACATCGATCTGTTATCCGACTACTGCATGAGCCGTCGCCTCGACGAGAAGGACTGGGCCGATATATCGGATGCCTATGCTCGTTATAGCGAATTTATGCGCGTGGATAATGACCGTGCAAATGGTACATACAATCGTTTTTGGGACGAAAGAAACTACAAAAAACATTCCTCCAAGATGCGCGCGAGTGCTCTTATTGTTCACGGCATCAACGACTGGAATGTCAAGATGAATCAGTGCGCACCGATGTGGGTCGAGTTGAACGCACGGGGCATTCCATGCCGCATGCTGCTTCATCAAGGCGAGCATATACGAATAAATACGCTTGAAGACATCGATTTTAACAATATCTTTTACGATTGGCTCGACTATTGGCTACTAGATAAGGACAATGGGATAATGGACAGGCTTGTCGGAGCCTGCGTTGAAAGCAACCTGGACCCGAAAGAATGGCTCTTGTCGGAATGCTGGCCACCAAAAGACAGTAAAAAGAAGACATATTGCGCTGCGAAAAACGCCTTGCTTATCGAAGGCGATTCGCCGGAGGAGGGGAAGCTAAACTTTACCGACGACCTTTCATTGTCCCCCTACGACAGAGAGGCCGATAATCAGGGTGAATGGCTGCAGGCATTATGCGGAACGACAAACGAGTGGTCTGCAAGATTATTTACAAAAAGCTTTGAGCAGGTAACGAGGCTGAGCGGAACGCCGCGAGTCTCCTTCGATGCTGTTTTAGACTGCGAGG
>JAAZLU010000086.1 GCA_012799165.1 Clostridiales bacterium | reverse complement strand
GGGCTCCCCGCCCTCCAGCACCGCTACACAGCTGTTAGTTGTTCCTAAATCGATTCCTATTACTTTTCCCATATTGTCTCCTCCTACTGCGCCACGGCTACCATAGCCGGACGTATTACTCTCTCATTTAATGTATAGCCCTTCTTGAGGACCTTTGTAACCTTTCCGCTCTCCGCTTCGTCCGCCTCCTCCATCATCACCGCGTGGTGCATATTGGGATCGAAGGGCTCTCCCAGAGAGTCTATCTCCCGGACATTGTTCTTTGCGAGCATGTCCAAAAGCTGCTTGAATATCAACTCCATGCCTTCGGCAAACTGCCTATCCTGACATTCCTGAGCATGGAGCAGTGCGCGCTCGAAATTATCCACTACATCGAGCAGGTCCAGAGCAAACTTCTCGTTGGCAAATGCGTATATCTCGTTCTTCTCGCTCTCCACTCTGCGCCTGTAGTTTTGAAAATCCGCCGCGAGCCTTAAATACTTGGTGTTGAGGTCTTCTTCCTCTTTTTTCTTCGCCTCCTGCTCTTCGCTTAAAAGTTCGAAGGGCGGCTCACCGCTCTTCTCGAACCAATCATTCCAATTTTGGGGAAATACCTTACTTTCAGTCTTTGCCATAATCCTCTTCCTCTATCTGAAACGTGTCGCTCAGGTGATCGCATATGTATTTGATTACCGAAGTAACCTGCCCGTACCTCATGCGTGTGGGGCCGATGACGCCGAGCTTTCCGACATACCTTCCGTTTACACAGTAGTCGGCCGTGATGAGGCTGCAATCCTTCATGGCCTCCGCATTTTCGTCCCCTATTGTGATGATCACCCCGCTGTCCCTGTTAACGAGGACATCTGTAAGATAATCCCTATCCTCCAAGACCCGCAGAAAACTGACGGCCCTCTCCATATCCGCACTGAATTCGGGAAGTTTGAAGAGATTCGTGTAGCCGTACATGTAAAGCTCCGCATCGAGCATCTTCTCCAGAGTCTTCATAAAGCTCGGGGCTACATCCCTTGCCAGAGCCGACAGCGAATGCATATCCTTGGTGAAGTCCTCGACAATATTCATCGCCATCAGAGCCGTAACCTTCTTGCCCATATAGTTGCGGGTCATCATCTTGCTCATCAGCTCCAGGTCCTTCTCCTTGTAGGGCACGGATAGCCTTATCGCTTTGTTCACGACCTGACCGTCCTCGGCCACTATCATGAGCACCACCGTGTTTGAATCCACCGGCAGGAACTGCACATATTTGAGCCTGCTTTTAAGGTTCCCCGGAGCCACGGCGAAGGAGGTCAGCTGAGTAATCTCGCTCAAAAGATCTGCGGCATGCTCGATGGTGTTGTCGAGCTCCCTCCTGGCCTGATCGAGCCTGGATTGTATCGCCTGCTTCTTCTCTTCGGGAAGTTCACCGGCGTCCATGAGCTCGTCGACATAAAGCCTGTAACCCTTGTCCGACGGAACCCTTCCGGCGGAAGTATGAGGATGCGTAAGATAGCCCATATCTTCCAAGTCGGCCATCTCGTTTCTGATGGTCGCGGGACTTATACCCATATTGTAGCTCTTTGAAAGGTAGCGGCTGCCCACGGGTTCTGCAGTATTGATGAATTCCGAGATTATCGCCTGCAGAATCTGAAGTTTTCTTTCGTTTAAATTCATACTTACTTACCTCTTTCGTTGTTAGCACTCACAACTAATGAGTGCTAACACCTGATACTAATATACCCCCGAAACGGGGGTATGTCAATAGTTTTAGTTAAATTATTTTACTTAATCGAGCCTGAAAATCAGGAATGCATCCTCTATATAGTAAACATCCATGTACTTACCTTCCTCCACCTGTGCCGCATACTGCGAATCGTAGAGGCTGCAACACATTCCGTCGTAGCCCTCGGGAAGCATAATAGTCCAAGTGAGCTCGACCGTGCAACTCTGCATCCCTTCGCTATCCATCACCCAATCGGAGGCATTCTCGGATATTAAAGCTTCGCATTCGTACTTTTTGCCATCCAGGCGTATATGGAAAGTCTCCCTGCCCTTTTCAGGGTCGTGACGCTGAGAATCGTGAACCCCCCTGATATCGTAATAATCCGCCATGCAGTACCTGTAAGTATAGCCGCTCTCGTTGGCATTATCGTCACCGTAGCTTATCTGTAGCGTCAACTTTCTCCAGGCGCAGCCTTCGGAAGTGCTCTTGCCTTCGGGGGCTTCGCAGGGAGCGTACTCTATAACCTTAACCATGCCCTCGGTCCGGGCGTTTTCGTCCTCGGCTCAGAGCGTGCTGTAAGAATATTCGATACCCGAAGCAAGAGCCCTGCTGGCGGACATCGTGCGGATATTCAAAACTTCGAAATCCGGCTCTCTTTCCTCTTCCTCCTCCTTGGCACATCCGGCAAGACAAGAGATTGCGAAGATCAAAGCCATTAAAATCAAAAATAATCTTTTCATGGTTTGTATTATACCACGCATATGGTTATAATATGCAAGGAATTATTTTTTCGGAGCTATATCTGTAACACACTAATGTTTCGGGCCGGGAGGCGTAGAATGAAGGAATTTTTAAAGAGAAAGAACATCGAAATATCGCTCAAGCGATACGGCATAGATGCCATGGCGGCGATGGCCCAGGGTCTGTTCTGCTCACTGCTTATAGGAACGATTATAAGGACGCTCGGCCTTCAGCTGGGAGTTAGCTTTTTAGCAGATATAGGCAAGTATGCGATGGCTATGTCGGGTCCTGCGATGGGCGTCGCAATCGGCTACGCACTTAAAGCGGATCCCATGGTCCTATTCTCCCTTACGGCGGTCGGCTGGGCCGCGAATGCCGAAGGCGGCGCGGGAGGTCCCCTTGCCGTATTCGTAATAGCGATAGCGGCAGCTGAAGCAGGAAAGATGGTCTCCAAGGAGACCAAGGTCGACTTGCTCGTGACCCCCTTCGTAACGATAGTCGTCGGAGTAGCACTCGCAAAGCTGATAGCACCGCCCATAGGTCAGGCTGCAAGCGCCTTCGGACTCATGATAGATAGAGCCACCAATCTCCAGCCCTTCCTTATGGGCATAGCAGTATCAGTGCTCGTCGGAGTCGCTCTCACCCTTCCCATAAGCTCCGCGGCACTATGCGCCGCGCTGTCGCTAACCGGACTTGCGGGCGGGGCGGCCACCGCGGGATGTTGCGCGCAGATGGTCGGCTTTGCCGTTATGAGCTTTAGGGAAAACCGTTGGGGAGGCCTTGTATCTCAGGGCCTTGGAACCTCGATGCTGCAGATGCCCAACATCATTAAAAATCCGAAAATCTGGATAGCACCGACGCTTACCGCCGCGATTACGGGCCCGATAGCGACCTGCATCTTCAAGCTGCAGATGAACGGCGAAGCTCTGAACTCCGGGATGGGTACCTGCGGACTCTGCGGTCCGATAGGCGTATGGACCGGATGGATCGCTCCCAGCGAAGCCGCATTGGCAAAGGGAGCCGTCGCCATGACACCGACCGCCTTCGATTGGATAGGCTTAATCCTAATATCCGTCATCCTTCCCGCGATAATCGCACCGATTATAAACAATGTACTTCGCAAGATAGGCTGGGTTAAAGAAGGCGACCTAAAGCTGGAATAATTAGCTCCATTAAAAAAAGAAGCGCCGCGGATTCCGGACTCTATACTTCCTTTTTGTTTGGCTTTCTATTAGAGTCTATCATCAAAGAAGCTTCTTAAATTAAAAGTTTTAAAAAAATTTATCACTAAGCTCCTGATTTACTCGACATAAACCTCAAAATCAGGAAAATGATTTACTTTTTGGAGTTTTACATCTTCAAAATTGTCTACAACCTCAATTTTAATAGTTTCTACTGCAAATGCTTTTCTATCGAGAATTTTTACCTTATAATCCGGAAAGTTTTCTACAAACTTAACTTTAATATCCGGAAAATTTTTCACCACCTTGAAAATGACTTTTTTTCCTTTCAATGTTGCTAAATAAGCCTTGGTTAACCTTGACATAAAACTCCTCCTTCAATGTATTCTTTGTACCGATTGATCTTTTGAAAATTCTTTTATTGCAGCTTTTCGATAAATTCCGCGTGGAAATCGCAGTTCCTATTGCAGAGCTTTAGCATGGTGCGAACCTTAAGGGTAAGCACTGTGCATTCCCCTTCCGCTCTAACTGTTTCCGGTGGAACCAGTGCGATTATGGAGGGGCTGAGCCCGCTTTGGCTCTCTATTTTTTTCCAGAGACTAAACGGCGGCATCCCCGGCTCAGTTGCGCCTTCCAATACGATGGGCACCCTCTCGGCCTTTACGCCGGCCTCGCATAGAATTTCGCCGCTTTCGACACGGCGAATCTGCCCCTGCATGCAGGACATAAACCAATCCAGGCTTTGGTCATCCTCTAAATGCGATAAAAGAGGATGATTCCTGATAAGTTCCTTTTGACGAGGATTAAGCAACATTTTATTCACCCTATTTGAAAGTTCTGCAAGTCTCGACGGCCTTGTGCCAGCGCGCCACCCTTTCCCGCGCCTCGAGCTCGCTCATCTCCGGAACGAAGCTCTTTGAAATCTGCCAATTCGCCTTTACATCTTCAAAACCTTCCCAATAGCCGCTCGCAAGCCCCGCTAGATATGCCGCTCCAAGGGCGGTGGTCTCTATACAGACCGGCCTTCTGACCTCCACTTCCATGATATCCGCCTGAAACTGCATAAGAAAATCGTTTGCGCTCGCCCCGCCGTCCACCTTGAGACTCTCGAGCTCTATTCCGCTGTCGCTCCT
>JAAZLU010000085.1 GCA_012799165.1 Clostridiales bacterium | reverse complement strand
TTACAATTACCGATTATTTGGTGTGGGGAGGTTTTCCAAAGCGCATAGAATTCGATGCTGATGCTCAAAAAAGGTATTTAGAAGACCTGGACGAAACAATAATTTACAAGGATATTATCCTAAGATATAAAATCCGTAAGCCCGAGCTCTTTAGAACTGTGTCCGATTTTGTGCTTCGCTCAAACAGTCGCATTGTTTCCTATAATGCCATTCACAAAGCATTAAAGCAAAAGCTAAGCTGCTCGCTCAATACAATTATCAAATATATTGATTACCTCGAAGGAGCTTTTATAATTGACCGCTTAAAACTTTATTCCCCAAAAACCAAGCAGGAACTCAACTTTTATAGAAAGAGCTACAACGCAGATGTCTCGCTAAACTCAATCAGATGTATGGATAAGCGCTTCGACCTCGATCACAATATTGAAAATATTGTATACAACGAACTGATATATCTGGGTTACAACTTATATGTTTTCAAAAATTCTAATAGAGAGATAGATTTTCTTGCCAAAAAAGACAATATGGAATATCTCATTCAGGTTGCCTACAGCGTTGTAGACGAAAAGGCCTATGCCCGCGAGTTTCGCGCATTTAACGGCTTGGATAATTCAAGGCAAAAAATACTGATAAGCAACGACGATATAGATTATTCTACCAGCACGGTCAGACATATTTCATTTAAAGATTTTCTTGAACATGGAATATAATCGGCATTACCGCCTCTCGGATGTAATAAACGGGCTGCTGTTTTAAAGAAATGCCCTATAATGCGAAAAAATGACATCGCGATGCTGTTTTGACCGAAATTACTTCTCAAGCCTCGAATCATGTTCGATTTTTTGATAATATCGGATTAAATCGAGCGAAATCCTTGATAAATCTTTCTAAATCGAATATAATTTTATAGGTAGCCGGAGACAAATCAAGAGTAAATCTAAGGAGGCTGATGCTCAGATGATTATTACTGCAACGGAGTTTAAGAACAACTTCGGCAAATATTTAAATTTGGTTCGGGAAGAGGATCTGTTTATTACAAAGAACGGCAAGATTGTTGCAAAAGTAATAAATCCTAATGTTTCCGCAACGAAGCAATTGACGGGCATTTTGGAAGGCAAAATTGATGCTGCATTCAGCAAAAAGGATATAAGGAACGAAAGAGTAAAGAGATATGAAATATCTGATTGACACAAACATCATTTTGGATGTGATGCTAAAACGACCCGCTTTTGTTGAAGGTTCCTCGGCTGTTTTATATCTATGCGAAAATAAAACGATTCTCGGCTTTGTTACGGCTTCTGCCATAACTGATATTTACTATATTCTAAGAAAGGCACTGAAAGACCGTGAACAGGCATACAAGTATTTGGGGCATGTGCTGGAGATAGTTTCCGTACTGCCCGTAGTTCCGGAGGATATTACCGATGCTTACCTCTTAAAAGCACAGGATTTTGAGGACGCTTTGATATATGTCTGCGCCGAAAGAAACGGATTAAATGGTATTGTAACAAGAGATAAAAAGGATTTTGCTGAATTTGATATAAAGACATTTTCGCCCGAGGTTTTAAATAGCTATATGCTCAATGAAGCATAGCGGGAGGATTCATTCGGAGCTTATGCTGCCGCTTTTGTAAAATCGGATTCACCGCCGTGTAAAAAACATTTCCGCCGCAGCCTGCGGCTTTATTAAATCCTCCTCGTCATGTATAATGTATATGCACGTTATTACTATTGAAAGGAGGCAGACATAATAATGGATAACAACAAAAAGCACCCCTATGTAGGGACACAGACAGAAAAGAACCTGCAGGAGGCATTCTCCGGCGAATCCCAGGCAAGAAACAAATACACCTATTACGCATCCGTCGCTAAGAAGGAAGGATACGAGCAGATAGCCGAACTGTTCCTCAAGACCGCTGCTAACGAAAAAGAGCACGCCGAGCTCTGGTACAAGGAGCTGGGCGGAATCGGAGATACCGCAGCGAATCTTCTGGATGCAGCCTTAGGCGAAAACTACGAGTGGACTACCATGTACAAGGAATTCGCCGAGACCGCCGATAAGGAAGGTTTCCACGATCTGGCCGAGAGATTCCGCGGAGTCGCTGCAGTCGAAAAGCATCACGAGGAGCGCTATCGTGCCCTTCTTAAGAATGTCGAGACCAAGCAGGTATTCGAAAAGAGCGAGACCAAGGTTTGGGAATGCAGAAACTGCGGGCATATAGTAGGCGGCACCAAGGCGCCGCAGATTTGCCCCGTATGCGTACATCCCCAGAGCTTCTTCGAAATCAACTGCGCCAACTATTAGTAAAAGGTCCTCGGCCGGAGAGGCCGAGACGGAAAGGAAAAATCACCTATGTGTGAAGTTAGATTTTTTAAGTGCGAGATCTGCGGCAATCAGGCAGGTAAGATCCTCGATTCCGGAGTTCCCATGTTCTGCTGCGGCCAGCCCATGACTCAGATGGAAGTTCAGACCGTCGAAGAAGGCGCAGGCGAAAAGCACCTTCCCGAAGTGAAGATCGAAGGCGACAAGATTAAAGTGAAGGTGGGTTCTGTGGAACATCCGATGCTCGACGCACACTATATCCAGTGGATATATGTAAAGACGGAGAACGGCGGACAGCGCAAGTGCCTCAAGCCCGGGGATGCCCCCGAAGCCGAGTTCGCGCTCGCAAACGATAAGGCCGTCGCAGTCTACGAGTATTGCAACCTTCATGGACTTTGGGCTACCAAGCTCTAAACTTAAGACAGAAAATCGGCTATAAGCCTGCCCCCTTGCTCAATTGGGCGAGGGGGTATTTTTATCCTCTCTTGAGCCCGCAATCTCGTACAAGGTAACCGAAACGAGCACTATCGCGCCGCCGAGGACGAAGAGCGGGCTGACTTTCTCGCCGTAGAAAAGCGATACCCAAATGGGATTGAGGACGGGTTCTATCCCGGTTATAAGGCATGCCGTTACGGGTGGCACTAACTGCAATCCCTTGGCCAAAAATATGTAGCCCAGACCGAGTTGAAACACCCCCATGGCGATGATCGCCAAGATACCCTTGATTCCGAGGGCCGAGAAATCGCTCTGTATAATGAATGGCAGGGAAATGAGCCCGCCCGCAATCTGTCCGATAAGGAAAGAGCTGAGAGAATCGGAATCTTCGCTCGCATTCGAAAGGAATACCCCGCTGTACGTTATCCCGCTCACGAGGGCCAGCAGATTACCTGCCGTTCGTCCCTCCGCAAAGCCGTCGTAGAAGCATACCGCAATGCCTGTAAGCACGGCGACCGACGCCGTTATATCGATTCTGCGAGGTTTCTTTCGATATATAAGAAGACCAAACAGCATGGTCCATATCGGTGCGGTAAACTGAATTACTATGGCCGCACCCGCGGTCGTAAGCTTTACCGCACTCGCATAGATGGCACTCGTGACGGCGATTGCGACAGCCCCTCGGATAATCGTCTTATTTATTTTTATCTTATGCCCGGTAAATTTAACATACAGGAAAATTATCAGGCCGGATATCGCGCAGCGCGCTCCGTTCGTGGCCATGGCACCCCAGGGTACCAACTTTATGCAGAGGCCTCCTATGGAGAAAAAAAGACCCGTCATCAAGAGGTATGCCGTTCCTCTACGCTTATCTGTCACAGCCAAAAATCCTCCGATCTGTATTCC